>JACDAR010000365.1 GCA_013695335.1 Rubrobacter sp. | reverse complement strand
TGGACTTCCTGGCCCGCTCCGCCGAGTAGACATCGTGGCACTGGGCGGCGCGCACGCCGGGAACCTTGTTGGCGGTTATGTTCATACCCAGACCCGTCCCGCAGCAGAGTATCGCCCGGTCGTGCTCACCCCTGGCGACCGCCTCTGCCACCTCGACGGCCACGTCAGGATAGTCGGCCCCTTCGCGAAGCCCATAATCCTCCACCTCGTAGCCCTTCTCCTCGAGATGCTCGATGAGCGTCTGTTTGATCTCAAGTGCCGCATCGTCGGCGCCGACGCCGATCTTCTTCATCTTCGTGCCTCCCCTGACTGCTTCCTGATTCACCTGACAACGCCTGGCGCGGATGCTCCGCTCGCAAGACGAGTTCGCCGACCCTTACATCCGTATCATCTACCCGGCCTCGCCCGGCTTCGCATACCCCGCGCCGGCGATCTTCTGGCCCGGCGATGGATGAGAAACGTCGCCCTCAAAGCGAAAGAGCCGTAGGGGGTTTCGGGCAACCGGGAGGTACGCCTAGTTTCCATAAACGCTCTTTCCTCACCACATCGTGTGCCCCGAAGCCGTCCAGCACGAGCAGCCGCCTGAGACGACCGGCAAGAAGGCCGGCTTCTACGGCGAGGACGATATACACCTGGATTTACCTCCACCTGCGTTTCACTTCCTTTCCCTCTGATAAAGCATAGCCTGTGACATGGTCTGTGTCAAATGAGCAAACTTTGCATTTTTGTGCAGCAGAGACATAGCCGGTTCGATGCCCGGGGTGTTCGCGAGATCGGGTTTCCGTAATGTAAACTACGAATTGTGGTAGTGGGATGGGTCGCCTCTTCGAGGTCGGCTGGGCAAGTCATCTGCTTCGCTATCGAGAAAGTGTCAGGACGGAGGCTACTGAGTTGGTATCGCAGCATCGAACCGCTTCATCAGAGGACCAGTTCCTGATGGCCGAAGTGGCGCAACTCTACTACGTCAAAGATTTTACGCAGGAGCAGATAGCGCAGCGGATAGGCGTATCGCGGTCCAACGTATCACGGATGCTGAAAGCAGCCAGGGTACAGGGGATGATCGAGATAAAGATTCACTCGCCTTTGAGGACCGTGCCCGATCTGCAGGAGGAGCTTGTCTCGCGGCTGGGTCTGCACGAATGTCGTGTTCTGGCTACATTGGAGCGCGACTCGCGTGTCTTCGAGGCCACCGACACCGTCACCCAGGTGGCGGCGCTTGGCGCACGCTATCTGCGGGAGAACATCTCCGAAGGCGACATCGTAGGACTGGGATGGGGCAGGAGCGTACACCGCGTAGTCCACACCAGGTTCTTGCGCGAGGAGAGGAACGTGACCGTGGTCCAGGCCATGGGCAGCATAGGCGGCTCCATACCCGAGTTCGATGGCGTGGCGACGACCGCGCGCCTGGCGAGCGTATTGGGGGCTAGCGCGCACTATCTGCACGCGCCAATGCTCGTGACCGAGGCGGCTGTGCGAAACGGCCTGTTGCGCGACCCGCACATCCGCAAGACCCTGGAAGTAGCCAGGAGCGCCGACACCGTAGTGTCATCGGTCGGCACCCTTGGCAGGGAACACGGGCAGTACATGACGGGGTATCTAAACGACTCCGATCTGGACTACATCCGGGGGCAGGGGGCGGTGGGCGACATCTGCGGCACCTACTACGCACGCGACGGATCTCTGGTCCCGCTCGAGATGAACGAACGCAGCATAGCCATAAGCTCCGAAGGGTTGCTGAACGTACCAAACAGAATCGGGGTGAGCTCGGGGCCTGAGAAGCCGGAGGCGAGCATCGGCGCGGCGCGTTCGGGCCTGCTAAACGTCCTGATCACGGACGAAGACACGGCCAGGAAGATGCTGGATATCCTGGACGGCGAGTAACCCGCTGCCTCGGAGAGCTTCCGTGGTGAGATCGTTCGGGTGATACGCAGACCCCCTCAACGTGTCTTTTTGGCCCGAAGACCGCGTCGTTTGTGCCGATGCCGGGGCGCCCTCCTCCGCCTACAGCCGCCTGGTAGCCGCCGGCCAGCCTAAGATTGGCTTCCGGCCGCGACGGCTTTCGCGAGCGCGGGGAAGAGCGGCGAGAGCCGTGTGTAGAGCTGCGCGAACACGTCGTTGTAGAGTTGGTCGTAGAGGGCGGCCCTCTTCTCGTCTGGCTCGTAGGTGGCACCTTCTCCACTCATCGTTGCGGCCACATCGCGAAGCTCGGAACCGTCCAAAGCCGCCGACGCCATCATCCCCGCCCCAAGGCAGGTAGTCTCCACTTCCTTACACGACGTCACCGGCCGGCCGGTGATGTCGGCGACGATCTGGCAGAAAAGGGGGCTGCGCGAACCGCCGCCCATGGCGAAGAACTTCTCTACGGGCTGCCCGATCGCCTTCTCCATGCCCTCGGTTTCGAGACGTTGCTCGAAGGCGAGTCCTTCCAGGACAGCCCTGTACACGTGGGCTTTCTTATGCTCGCCGCGTAGCCCAAACATGACGCCCCTGGCCTGGGAGTCCCAGTACGGAGTGGAGGCCGCGTTGAGGTAGGGAAGGAGAACCAACCCATCCGCCCCCGGCACGACACGGCTCGCCGCCGCCTCGAGAATTTCCTCTGCACTGAGGTCCAGACCCAACTCCTGTGCCCGAATGCCGCCGAAGTTCTCGACGAACCAGTCGATGGTGTAGGTGCCGCCGCGGAGGAGTGTCTCAGGCACGTAGGTTTTCGGGATGGGCCCCGCGAGGGTACGGAACTCGCGGCCCCAGGCGTAGTCGTCGCTGTAGGTGCCGGAGACGAGCGCCGTACCCAGGTTCAGGTAAGCCCGCCCGGCCTCGGTTATGTTCGCCCCGAGGCCAGCGGCCTGTCCGTCCCCGGCGCCACCCACGACGGGCAGTCCCGATGGGAGCCCGACCTCCTTCGCTACCTCGTCCCCAAGCTCGCCTACGACAGAGCCGGGAGGGGCCAACTCGCAAAGGTGTCCCCTTTCGAGGCCGACTTCCCCGATTACCTCGTCCGACCAGTCGAAGCTGCGCATGTCCAACAAGCCCAACGGATCCGCGCAAGCCCAACTCGTACGCCACTCCCCCGTCAACCGGTGGACGAGGAAGGCGTGCACGTCCAGCACTCTGGCCGTACGATCAAGAAGTTCCGGCTCGTTGGCGCGCAGCCAGAAGAGCTTGTAGAGGGCCGGGGTCATGCTTGGCGGCTTGCCCGTTATCTCATGCAATCTGTCGGATCCGTGCCGGTCTACCTCGTCGTAGGATCTCGCGTCTAGCCAGAGAATCGCCCGCCGTAGAGGATTTCCGTCTTCGTCCGTGCAGACGAAGCTTTCCCGCTGGTGCGTTATGCCGAGGGCCCGGATGCTGCCAGGGTCCACCTTCGAGGCGGCCTCTTTGAGGGCCGTCTTGGTGG
>JACDAR010000346.1 GCA_013695335.1 Rubrobacter sp. | reverse complement strand
ACTAGTGGACCGTCAATCGTCGAATGAAGGGTAGAGGCGCTTGAGCTTGATGCGGGCATCCGCCATCGTAAAGCGCCAGTCGATCTTGCTGCCCCGCTCGTTGCGCTCCAGCTCCCAGCCCTCGACCTCCCGCGCGAGAGTGGCTTTGTCTTCCAGGCGCCGGTCGAGGCACTGGGAGGCCAGCACGCTCAACTCAATCTCGGCCATGTTCAACCAACTGCCGTGCTTGGGCGTGTAGTGGATCTCCAGGCGATCCGCCAGCCGCTTGGCCTCCTCGGGCGCGAATGCCTCGTAGAGGGACGCGGGCGTGTGAGTGTTGAGATTGTCCATCACCAACACGATCTTCTCAGCCTCGGGGTAATGCACGTCGACCAACTCCTTGACGCAGTGGGCGAACTCGACGCGGGCGCGCCGCTCGCTGACCACGACGTGCCGCCAGCCGGCCAATGGCTCGGTAAGCATGAACAGGTTGCACACGCCCCCTCTCACGTACTCGTGGTCCTCGCGCGCCACCGGGCGGTGGCCGGGCACTATCGGTTCGGGCGGTGTCGCATCGGCCAGAAGTTGGCGGCTGGTCTCGTCCAGGCACACCTGCGGGAAGCGCTCGTCGTAGGGACGGGTGTAGACGTCGAGGACGTCCTCCATGCGCCAGACGAATTCGGCATTAGCCTCTGGCGGGATGCACCATTGCTCCTTCAGGTGAGGCTTGAGTTCGTTTGCTTTAAGGTTTGGCGCACCGTCTCGTACGAGACGCCGTCCACCACTTCCAGGGCCACCAGCCTATCCGCGAGCATCCTGAGCGTCCAACGCTTGCGTCCTCTCGGAGGCTCGGAGCAGGCCAGGGCGATCAAGCGCGCCTCCTGCTCGCCGTCGAGCTTTCGCCGGTACTCGCGCTCGGGGGCCTTGCGGGTCAAGGCCGCCTCCAACCCCTCGCTCGCGTGCCGCTTGCGAACGCGCGCCACGGTGGAGAGCCCCACCTCCAGAGCTCCAGCGATGGCCGCGTCGGACCAGGCCGCCCCGCCTTCGCCCTGGTCAGTCTTCAAGAGTATGCGCGCCCGGCTCAACATCCTAGCCGGGGCCGTTCCACGACCGATGAGGGTACGCAAATACGCCCTTTCGTCCTCGGCGAGGCGCACCACGCACTTTTCCTTGCGTCTCTTCTCGCGCTCGCCCATCTCGTCACCCTCCTCGTGGACTTCATCCCGGCATCGACCGCTGGCGGAAGGATAAAGGTGATCGAGACCATGTTCAACTCACGGCTGACGAGGCACTAGTAGTGCTATTAGTTCAAGCGAACTCAATCTTATCCTCGGACGCGTACCTGAGAGTGTATTTGCCTGTCTCTGGTGTTCTTACCTGGCGACAGGTTAGCTCATTCATCACCAGCGTATTATCTCCCAACTCCGCTCCATACAAGATAGGGAGCCTCGAGTGAGGGTCCCTATCTACAGAATCTATTCGTCTCGTATTCGACGAGTCTGATCTCAGGACATGCTAAACGGCTTCGTCGAGGGCGCGGCGGAGGGTGCTGGCGAAGCGTCCGGTTCGGATGGTCCTGAGGGCTTTGATCTCGACCTGACGCGCCCGCTCCTGGGAGATACCGAGTTCTTCAGAGACCTCGCGCAGTGTGCGGGTCGTGCCGCCGTCGAGGCCGTGACGCATCTGGATGACCTTCGCCTCGCGCTCGGGGAGCGACCTGACCGCCTCGACGAGCGTTCCCTCCCACTGGCCGACCTCGACCCTGACGTAATCTTCCCTGGACCTCTCGTCCGGCAGCAGATCCCCCATCTCTGAGCCCTCCTCATCGGACCCGCTCATCCTGGCGTTGATGCTGGATATCGGCTGGCTGACCTCGTGCAGCCGCCTGACCTCATCTATCTTCACGCCGAGCCGCCCGGCTGTCTCCTCCTCGGTCGGCTCGCGCCCTAGTTCGATGCTCAGGACATTCTCCGCCCGCCGCATCCGAAACAGCGAGTCAACCACGTGGGCAGGAAGGCGCACGGTGCGCGCTTGATCCGCGACGGAACGGGTGACGGCCTGACGGATCCACCACGTCGCATAGGTGGAGAACCGGTTGCCCATCTCGGGGTCGAATTTCTCGACGGCCCGGATGAGACCGGCGTTGCCGTCCTGGATGAGATCCTCGAACGGTATCCCGCGACCGCGATACTTCTTGGCGATGGAGATGACGAGCCGCAGATTAGACTCGATCAGGCGCCGCCGCGCCCCGATATCCCCCTGCCTGGCCCTGCGGCTGAGCGTGCGCTCCTCGTGCGCTTCGAGCAGCCGTCCCTCGCGGACCCGTCCCAGATACTGTGTGAGTGTGTCTCGTGCGCCTTCCATCCGGTTCCCCTTCCTCTCGATTCCGCAGAACCCGTCTGCCGGTTTCCCCTACGCCGCCGACGGCCCGTGGCCGCTCCCGACTCGCGGTCCGCCGTGCGTCACGAACCTTTCGAGCACGCGCCCGTCCAGGCTGGAGGTGATCCACCAGTTCCTTCCACACCCGCACTCCAGAGAGAGCTGTCTCCTGTCCCCCGCATTCGCCAGGGCCGCCGCCTTGAACGACCGCAGGCAACACGTGGGGAGAGCCTGAACGTAGATCTCGCGCTCCACCTCGTCCGCCGGGGCGAGCGTCGTATCCGCCCGAAGCGCGCTCCTCTTCTTCACGCCGCACCCTTTCGCTCCCGTGGACCCTCCATGAAGGCGTCCTCTTCGGCCCACATGGGCTGTGGCTCGTCCCAGACCGCCCCGCAGGACGGGCACTCGAATGAGCCTTCAGCCCCGTTGGCGCTGCGCTGGCAGCAACCCGGGAGATCCGCCTCGTAGAGCGTCTCGTCACCGAGGGCGGCCATCCAGAGTCGCACTACGCGGCCCTCCCGGAGAGACGCCCGATCCACTCGCTAGCCTCTTCGCGCGTGAGCTCGGAGACCTGCTTGCCGACCATATCCTCGAACTTGGCGATGCCGTCCTCGACCACGTCCGAGATGAGGGACTCAAGGTAGTTGAGCTGCTTGCGCGTCGCTGGCAACTCGCCCCTGCCCTCTTCCTTCGCCTGGGCTTCCTCCCTCGTACCGTTGGCCACAGCTTTAGCCGGCGCCTTGGCGGCGCTCTGCGGAACCGCTGCCTCTTCGTCGCCACCAAGCTCCTCGAATGCCGTAACGCCGACGTTGATGGCGTCCCTGAGGGCCCGAGCCTTCGCCCGCGTCTCGGCCATGCGGATGACGTGGGGTGCGATCGCCCGGTTCACGTTCGCCGGGCTCGCGTCCCCGATGCCGCTGAACTTGCCGTCCTCGGTCCTGACGACGGCCCGCGCTATCGCGACGTCGCCGTTCTCCACGCCAGGAACCTGAAGAAGCTCGGTCTCGATGCTCCTCAAACCCCTCTCGTGCGCCTCTTCCAGCAAGCCCGCGTAAAGCACGAAACGCTTGCCCTGCCGCTCGATCATGTACTCTTCCCGCATCACCGAACCTCCTTCGCCACACTGTTCCCGTTATCTTCACTGATGTTAGTGAGACTAGAGATAAAAATAAACATCAGGCGATCCTCTCGTACGTATACTGCCTGCCGCCGGGCGCGGCTGTCTCTATACGGCGGTGGATCAGGCCGAGCTTCACCAGCCGGGTCGCCCGGTTGTTCATCGCCGTGTGGTTGAGGCCGAGCTTCTTGGCCAGATCCGCGTTGGTGATGGACCCGGCGTCCATGATCGTGCGCAGGGTATCGGACAGATGCTCCGGGATGCTCCCGACGATCTCGGGCTCCCCACCCACCTCGTCCACCCGCATCATCGCGAGCGACCGCTGCTTGAGCGAAGCCTCGATGTTCTCCAGAAGATCCCGATCCTCCTCGACCAGCATCAAATGCTTCTCGCCGTACTCTCCCCCCGCAACACGCGACACGAGAACCCCGAGCGCCTCGTCAGCGAAAGAGTAGTCCATCAGATCGACGCCCCGCGTGTCCACGTAGAGCACGCCGCCCTTCGGCAAAGCCTCCAAAGCGTCCCCGAGAGCCTCCCGAACCGCGCGGCCCGTCCGGCGGGTCACCATCAGCTTGCCCCCGAAATCACCCCCGGCGACCTCGAAGATCCGTGGCGCCTCAGCCACTGATTCCATCCTCACTGTATTCAGTGAAATCATATAAGAGGATTGTACCCGCCTTTGTCGTGGAAATCAACCTTATATCTGACCATATTTCGACTTTATCCAAGGGATCTCTCAGCCTGGCCGTTTTCGAGCTTTCTGGGCAGGGAGACGCGGACGAACGTGCCTGGAAAATTCGGGACCGTGCGGCTGTTTTTGCGGTCGTGGTAGGCGGTGACGCGGCCCGAGCCGGATCGCAGGGAGAGTGAGCCTCCCGCGCGCCCGGAGATCTGGGCCACGAGCGCGAGGCCACCGCCGCGCCCGAGCTCGCCTGTGCCCGAGACGCCCATCATCATCGCGCAGCGGATGGCGTCGTTGTCCGTGGTAGTTTGCTCGGCGTACCTGTCGTTCTTGGACAGGGTTTCGCGCACGCCGACGCCGCCGTCCGCGATGGCGACGAGGACTTCCTCCCCGCGTCTCCTGGCCCCGCTGACGATGTGGTTGTACGCCTGGACAGCGGCGAATGCGCCGAATCCGTCCTCGGTCGAGCCGTGTTCGGCGGCGTTCGCGCATATCTCCGAGAGGGTCGAGCAGATCGCCACGCGCTCCCGCAAACGGTAGCCTTTGTTCTCCAGGATCTCCGAGATGCGTGTGATCACCCCCGGTATCTCCTCCTCGGTGTGGAACTTGATCAGCTCTTGCAACGTTCCGGGGTTGTGTCTCTGGCGATCTTCCAGTGAAGCGACGTCCGCGTTCGTCCGCACCCTGTCGCCGAAGAGCCGGAAGAAGTCCATCCGCTCCAGGTACGCCGGTACGTTGCGACCCG
>JACDAR010000340.1 GCA_013695335.1 Rubrobacter sp. | reverse complement strand
GCCCTCGCGTAGTTGATGACCGTGGCGCCGTGCTCGTGGGCTGAGACTGCGCTCTCGACGGCGATGCGCTCCGCGTACTCAGCCTGCCCGTCGTAGTAGAAGGCTGCGCCCTTGAGGCCGTCGGGGGTCAGGCTTGGGTAGTGTTCCAGGGTCTGGGAAGCGTTGTACATCTTGTGGTTTCCTACGCTCTTTTCAAAGGAGAGCGCGTCGTAGAAGAACATCCCGAGTTGCACGAGGAGCTTGCCGTGTTCCATGTAGTCGTAGATCGGGACGAGGAACCCGAGCGGTTTCACAAGGTGCGGGGCTATGTGGAAGAGGCGTTCGCGGTCGTGGAGGGATTCGCGCACCAGGAGAAATTCGTAGTGCTGGAGGTAGCGGAGGCCGCCGTGGATCAGGCGCGTCGCCCACTGAGTAGTGCCGCTGGAGATATCTCCCTTGTCCAGAAGCAAGACCTTCAGGCCCCGCATCGCGGCGTCCCGGGCGATCCCGGCCCCGTTGATTCCGGCCCCGATCACTATCACGTCGAACGGGTAGTCCCTGATGTCCTCTGGTACTCGGCTCATGGCGTCCTTTCTGTCTGCGACTGCTGATCTTGCGGGCTTATCTCGTCGAGGCGGGTCTTGATGCTGGAGAGTTCCTGGAGGATTAGCCGGTCGGTGGCGGAGAGGCCCTTGACGTTCTGGAGAAGGCCCTCAACGTCCTCCTCCACCTCCTCCACGTCTTCCTCGACATCTTCGATGTCTTCCTCCAGCTCGTCAATCTCCTCGCCGAGCAGCAGTTGCTGGGCGAAGGCGGCGACACCGCCGATGAGCATGGCCAGGATCACGTTCCCCGTCCACTGGATGACCATGGATAGCACCTTGCCCTGGGGGGTCTGCGCCGAAACATCCCCGTACCCTACGGTGTTGATCGTGGTGTTGGCCCAGTAGATGCCATCGAGGATGCTCACCCCCTCGAAGCGGGAGAACGCCAGTCCCCCGCCAAATACCCCGATGAAAGCGAGAACTATCGCATAGGGCAACAGGGTGATGTTCACAAACCTTCCCAGCACTGCCGGAAGCATGTCTATGAGGCGGAGGAGCCGCAGTACCCAAAGCGCCTGAAATACGCCTGGCAGGAGTGGGAGGGTGAGGATGAGGACCGCGAGATCCAACTTATTATTGCGGAAGTATTCCCTGTTGTCCGGCGCGAGCCAGAGCATGTAGAAGAACTCGAAGAGGAACCACCCGTAGATGAGCCAGTTGAGCGAGTAGCTCACGATCAGGAGAGCGCCCTTCGGGTCGGAGAAATGCAGCAAAAGCGCGGGTATGACCAGAAGGACGACTACCACGGTCGGGGCGTCGAGCCTGCGTGCTCGGGCCGCCTGCGCTTCGGTCATACCCGGCACTACGTGGGTGGATCTCCCGAAATCCGTGCTCTTCGTGGAACGGGCGGTCATCGCTTCCTCCTCTATACGGCCACGCTAGTTTGCTACGCGCCCGCGGCGCTTCAGGTTTCGTCGTGCAGCTTGGATTCTGTGCGGGACTCCATCGCCGCAGCCTCGCACTCCTCGGCATCCGAGCCTGCCTGCGCCAGCACCCCGGCGGCGAAAGCACCCTCCACGAACGGGGCGTCCACTATTCGCACGTTTTCCCGCAAATCGGGGGAAAGCATCTCCAGCACCATTTCGGCTGAGAGGACGGCGCTCCCTATGTCCACGAACACGAGCACCTCGTCGGCGTTCATACCTTCGATGGCCGCCTGAATGCCCCCGGGGTCCGTGCCGAGGGAGCCGTCAGAAGTTCCCCCGACGGGCGTTACCTCGACCTCCCCAGCCATCTGGCGCACCAGCGTCGCCGTCCCTTCTGCTATCTCAGGGCTGTGCGAGACGAGCACGAGCCCGACCATCAGGCATCCTCCGAAGCGTTCTCGAGCACGCGGGCCGCCGCGTCGAGAAGCAGGTGCGTCGAGGTTGCGCCTGGGTCCTTGTGGCCCGCTGCACGCCCACCCATGTAGCTGGCCCTCCCCCGCTTCGCCGTGAGCGGAACCGTCGCCTCGGCCCCTGCCGCCGCCGCATCGGCAGCGGCCCGGAACACCTCTGCCACGCTGCCCGAGCCAGCGGCCTCCTTTGCAGCCTGTGCAGCAGGTTCGAGGGCGTCCACCATCGTCTTGTCCCCCGCTTCGGCCTTGCCTCGTAGCTTCACTCCGGCCAGGGCTTCTTCGAGGGCGTCAGCGGCGTCCTGCGCGGAGACCTCCTCTTTCCCCGCGAGGGCGGAGGAGGCTTTCAGGAAAACCGTTCCGTAGAGCGGCCCCGCAGCGCCGCCGACCTTTGAGATCAGGGCCATAGAGACTGCTTTGAGCGCGTCTGCTGGTGATGCTGGCTCTGTGTTGTCCAGGCGCTCGATGGCTGCCTGGAAGCCGCGGCGCATGTTCGTGCCATGGTCTCCGTCCCCTATCTCGGAGTCCAGACGGGTCAGCGATTGGCGGTTCTCTTCTATGGTGGCGGCCATCTCCTTGATAATGGATATGGTAACTTGCGTGCTATCCAAGGTTCACCTTCCCTGCTCCACGAGCCTTTCGTTTCCCATGTTCGAGGCTCAGGTTACATCCGTCCCCGACGCCCGCGCAATATCCCTGCCCCGATAGTACTCGAACCAGCCGAAGTGGGTTGACAGCGTTGCGGCGGGTGGAATATATTTCCTTTGGAAGTAAGGGGAAACAGGGTTTCAGGACGGTACGCCCGAACGCGCCGAGGACACTGGCGCCTCGCCTTCGACACCGTCAGGGTTCCGAACCATTGGTTGAGGTTCTCTGCCCGGGCCGCCTAGTGAAAGGGGACAGAAAGATGACCTCAGTCAAACCCGGTTTGCGAAAGCGGTCGGCGACCATGTCCCGAAGGGATTTTTTGAGGAGCGCGGGCGCGAGCCTGGCCGGGACTTCGCTCCTCGGGATTGCGGGATGTGGCGGGAGTTCGGGCGCGGTATCTCCGGGGGACGGCATTTGGAAGCAATTCGCCGGGATGACGCTCAGCTTCATCTCGGAGAACACCGCGCCGACCTCGGCCATCGCCGCCAATCTGCAACCATTTAAGGACCTCACGGGCATCGATGTGAGCATCTCGCAGCTGGAACTCACCGCGGTACAGCAGAAGGTCGCGCTGGATTTCGGGTCTCGCACCGGGCAGTACCCCATCGTCTACGCCGACCCCTACAACATTATGGCCCCACTGCGCGACGGGCTCGTGGACCTCAGCAAGTTCATGAACGACGACAGCCTGCCGTCCGTGCCCAAGGGCCAGGACGACTTCATCTCGACCCACCTCGACGCCGCTGGGCGCTTCGAGGACAAACTAC
>JACDAR010000117.1 GCA_013695335.1 Rubrobacter sp. | reverse complement strand
GGAGGGAGCCGGGCTGCCGGATGAGGTTATCGCAGCCTGTGATTCGATGGTGACGATACCTTCCCGCGCCGCCTCGTTGAACGCGGCGATGGCGGCCTCGATTCTGCTCTACGAGGCCCATGTGCGTGTGCTACCATAGCGCCCCAATATGGCAGTGATCGAGCGCATAAACGAGCTTGAATCCGAGGCTTTGGCAGCGGTTTCCGGCGCAGGTTCGACTGGGGATCTCGAATCAGTCCGGGTGCGTTATCTTGGCCGGTCTGCGGAGTTGACGGAGATCAAGAAGGGCATCGGGACTCTGCCAGTAGATGAGCGCAAGCAAGTCGGCGGTGCGGCCAACCGCGTCTCACGCTCTCTGGAGGCGGCCATCGGCTCTCGGAGCCAGGATCTCGCGGGCGGCGAGCGGGAGAAGCGGCTGCGCGAGGAGGCAGTGGATGTCACTTTGCCCGGCGTGCCGTATCCGAAGGGCAGCCTGCATCCCACGCTGCGCATCATTGATGACGTGGTGGACTTCTTCGTCGGCCTTGGATATAGGATCGCCGAGGGGCCCGAGGTCGAGACCGACTACTACAACTTCACCGCGCTGAACATCCCGCCTGAGCATCCGGCGCGAACGATGCAGGACACGTTCTTCCTGGATGACGGGCTGGTTTTGAGGACGCATACTTCGCCGGTCCAAATCCGCACCATGCTCTCCCAGGAACCGCCTGTCTACGTGGTTTGTCCTGGGCGGACATACAGGCGCGACTCGGACCCGACGCACACCCCGATGTTCAACCAGATCGAAGGTCTCGCTGTCGACCACGGGCTCTCTCTCGCCCATCTCAAGGGGACGCTCGCGGCGATGGCCCGCCACACCTTCGGGGAGGGCGCAGTTACCCGGTTGAGGCCAAGCTACTTCCAGTTCACCGAGCCGAGCGTGGAGATGGACGTAAGTTGCTTCGTGTGCGGCGGCGCGGATCAGAACTGCAAAGTCTGCAAGGGCGCTGGCTGGCTGGAGATGGGCGGGGCCGGGATGGTGGATCCCGCAGTCCTCTCCGAAGTCGGCTACGACCCAGAAGAATTCACGGGCTTCGCGTTCGGATTCGGGCCCGACCGGATGGCGATGGTGAAGTACGGCGTCCCCGACCTCCGGCTGTTCTTCGAGGGCGACCTCCGCTTCCTCCGTCAGTTTTAACTTTTAGAAAGGCTTTCGATTGCGCGTTCCTTTGAGTTGGCTCCGCGAGTACGTGGATTTCGACCTCTCCGTGGATGAACTTGTCAAAGCCATCTCCCTGCACAGCCAGGAGGTGGACGGTATCCACCGGCTCGGCGTGCTCGACGGCGAGGTCGTCGTCGGCGAGGTCGTCGAGTTCGGGCCGCATCCGAACGCGGACAGGCTCTCGGTGGCGAAGGTGGACCTCGGCGGGCAGGAAGTCCAGATCGTGGCCGGAGCCCCGAACCCGTATCCCGGCGCCCGAGTTCCCGTGGTTCTCCCTGGAAGCGTCATGGCGGACGGAACGAAGCTCAGGAAGGCGAAGCTGCGCGGTCTGGAATCCAACGGCATGATGATGAGCGAGCGCGAGCTAGGCATCTCCAACGACCACAGCGGCATCCTGCTCCTAGACGAATCGTACGAAGTCGGACGGCAGGTAGCCGAATACTTCCCGGTCGGTGAGACGGTGCTGGAGCTTGACGTGAACCCGAACAGGCCGGATCTTTGGGGCATGATCGGGGTCGCCCGCGAACTGGCCGCCATCCTGGGTACGGACTTCCGCATCCCCGACATCTCCTTCGAGACCGGTGGCCCACCAACCGCGGACTACGGCCTGCGCGTCGAGGCGGAAGACCTTTGCCCACGCTACGACCTGCGCCGCGTCTCGAACATCTCGCCGGGCGGACGTGCCCCGCTGGAGATGAGGCGGCGCATCTTCGCGGCAGGTATGCGCCCGATCAACGCGATAGTGGATATCAGCAACTTCACGATGCTTGAGACCGGGCAGCCGAACCACGTCTTCGACGCGTCGCGTGTGCGCGAAGGCATAGTCGTACGGCGCGCAAAGCCAGCCGAGAAGATGAAGCTTCTCGATGGGACGACCCGGGATCTCGATACCGATATGCTCGTGATCGCGGACGAAGAACGAGGGCTCGTGATCGCCGGCGTAATGGGCGCGGAAGATGCAGAGGTGGGGAATGAGACCACCGACGTGCTGATCGAGGTTGCCACCTTCGCCGGACAGAGCATCTTCGGGACTTCGGCCAGGCTCGCGCTCCGCACCGACGCATCAGGGCGCAACGAGCGCGGCCTCGACCCGAACATGGTTCCTTTCGCCAGGGACAGGGTTGCCTCGCTCCTCGCCGAGCACGCTGGCGGGACGATAGCCTCCGACACCCTCAGCCACTATCCTGAGCCTGTGGATTCCTGGGAGGCGCCGCTGCGCCTCGGGCGCGCGGAACTCCTGCTCGGCATCCCGGTGGAGCGCGACGAGGCAGTTGGAAAGCTTGAGGCGCTGGGATGCGGGGTACAGGCTGAAGACGGTAGGATCTCGGCATCCATTCCCACGTTCAGGCGGGATCTTCGTCGTGAGGCAGACCTGATCGAAGAAGTAGGGCGGCTCTTCGGCCTCGGCCGCGTCCCTGAAGAACTGCCGAAAACGTCGCTGTCGGGTGGTCTCACGCCAGCGCAGCAAAAGGTCCGCACGCTGCGGCGCCTGCTCGCGGATCTCGGGCTCGCGGAGGCCATCACCTATCCGTTCGGCCCGGATCGTTGGCGCAGGGATCTCAGCCTCGAAAGCGGCCACGAACCCCCGACGCTAGCAAACCCGCTGAGCGCGCAGGCGAGGGAGATGCGCTCGATGCTGTTGCCCGGTCTTCTGGACGCCGCCGCCCGCAACGAGGCTTTCGGGGTGGAGAGCGGCGCCATCTTCGAGGTCGGCCGCGTCTTCGAGGCGCGCCCGCTGCCGGAAGGCAAGCGAGACGCGGCGCTTCACTTTCGGCTCACGGGCGAACTGAACCAGCCTGGAACGGATGCGGAGGACGGCGCGTCCTCCTTCATGGGCGTGGAAGAAAATCAGAGGGTCGGCGGGGTTCTCACCGGAGCAATTCAGCCAGGTGGATGGAACGCCCCTGTGCGGCGCGCTGGTTTCTTCGAGGCGAAGGGCATCGTCGAGCGGCTGGTGCCGGGGGCGTCATTCTCCCCCGAAGTCCGGCCCTTCCTGCATCCTGGACGCTCCGCGGTAGTGCGGGCCGGGGATGCGGCGGCTGGATGGGTCGGAGAGCTGCACCCTGAGACAGCGGAGAAGTTCGACCTCTCTGGCGGGCCGGTGGCGGCATTCGAACTCGACCTCGCGTTCTGCGACCCGGACCCTGCCCCACGCTTTCAACCCTTCACCAACGTGCCAGCCGTGAGCCGCGACCTCGCGGTGGTGGTGGACAGTGGGGTACCTGCTGGCGACATGCTCGCCGCTGTCGGGAAGACGGGAAGCACTATGCTTGCCGGGGCGCGTGTCTTCGACGTTTACGAGGGGGCGCAGGTTCCAGAGGGCAAGAAGAGCGTCGCGCTTCGTTTCGCGTTCAGGGGCGAGGAGACGCTCACGGACGAGGCTGTGAACGGGGAGTTGGATCGCATTTCCCTCTGCCTGCGGGAGTCGTTCGGCGCGGAGGTGAGGGGTGATTAAAGATTGCTGCGCCGACTCTGCTGATCGCCGATCTGGACGCCAGTAAAGACGGTATAAGACACTAAACTACGCGTTGCAGGTAGTACCCCACGCAACCGTGGAGAGTAGTCAAGCCGCATGAGCAGCCTCCAAAAACCACTTCGGTCGTCGTCCGCGCCGCTTGGGTGGACTCGGAGGAACGGCAAAGACAAGCAGCTCATAAAGCGACCAGCAGTGATCGGTGAGCCCCGCAGCCTGAGCCGGAGTCCGCTCGATCCAGTGGTGGGTGCCTGCGACCTTCCCAGCGTCGTTAGGAAGACGCAATCTACGATGCGTCCGGCAGAAGTTGTAGACGGTGCCCACCAACCACATCCCCGCCTCAAGCGTCGCCTTCTGACGCACCACCGCCCTGCTACTCCTGCGCACCAGAGGAGCCAGCCGGGAGCGAAAGGTGGCCTGCAACCGCTCGATATACGCGGTGTTGATCACCGCCTCCTGAGCGCCTTGGGTGGACCTCAGCCGCTCTCTCACCTCAGCCTCCGTACCGCGCACGATGCGCCGGAGAACTCCAACCACCCTCCGCTGGGCGTGGCGTTTGATGGCTTGAGCGACCATGACTCCTTCCGGCAAAAGGAGTCTCGGACGGCCGCGCTTTCCGGTGCGAAGTGGCTCACGCAATACCTTCAGCGCCTGCTTGGGGTAAGCTGCCAGCCCATCTGTGCAAAGCAAAAGGGTCTCGAAAGCGCCACAGGTACGCACGCCTTCGAGCAACGTGCGAATCAACGTGCGATCACGCTGCAGTTGAACCACCCCGCCGAGTCACAACCGACTTGTAACCGAGATCGCCGAAGCCAGCCACATTACCCCTCCCACAACCCGCACCCGCAACTCATCAGCCTGGACCTGTGCCAAAAGCACCCCTCCGGCCTGCACGATGTGCTCATGCACACGCTGGCAGTGCCGCCCGCTCATCAGCTGCCAGCGATAGATGGTGCGTTCGTCCAAAGAGAAGGCCGCGACGATGGCCTGAGGCGGGCAGCCGTATGCCAAGAGCGTCACGACGGCCGCTACCAGATCGTGGGGCATGTGGCTTCGGTAGAGGGCGGTGCCTTTGGTAGCCGAAAAGGTTTGGCTGCACCGTTTGCATTTGTAGCGGCGCTCTTTTTTGCTGTGGATCACGATGTGGCCCTCACCCACTCTTCCGTAGGCCCAGCAGCTTCTGTTGTTGCAAAATCGTTGGTGCGGGTCCATTGGCGCCTCCTCTTGCTGACATCAGACACCAGCAAGGGTGGCGCGGGGCCCGCTTTCTTTCAACTCATCCCTCATCCACGGCTACACGGAGTGCTACCGCGTTGCACACCGAGGTAGTCTAATGGTTCCTTGTCTGACTCAAGCTCCGCGCTGTAGAGGTCGATTCCCAGATCAAGGAAGGCGTAACCACTTGCGTCCTGCGTGTACTGTGT
>JACDAR010000327.1 GCA_013695335.1 Rubrobacter sp. | reverse complement strand
GGCTGCGGGAAGCTGTGGAGTCCGAGCGTTTCGGCGGGACCATGACGCCCGACGCCGCGAAGCATCTTCTCAAGCGCCTGACGCGCATAGACACCTTCGAGAAGTTCCTGCACCGGACGTTCCTCGGCCAGAAACGCTTCTCGGTTGAGGGCAACGACATGGTGGTTCCGATGCTCAACGACCTGGCGCGTGTCGCCGCCGACGCCGGGACGCCTGAGATGGTCCTCGGAATGGCGCATCGCGGTCGGCTGAACGTGTTGGCGCACGTTCTGGACAAGCCATACTCCAGGATGTTTGGCGAGTTCCAGCAGCCTGACAGGGGCGAGCAGCCTGCTGTCGCCGAGAGCACGGGAGACGCCTGGGTCGGAGACGTGAAGTACCACCTTGGCATCAGGGGATTCCACCTGAACGAAGACGAGGCCGACCAGCGGGTCATGATCAACTTGGCCCCCAATCCGAGCCACCTGGAGCACGTGAACCCCGTCGTCGAAGGCATGGCCCGCGCCGCCCAGGAGCAGCGAGATCAGGCCGGGCCGCCCCGCCAGGACATGCAGACTTCGCTGCCCGTCGTGCTGCACGGCGACGCTGCTTTCCCAGGCGAGGGCGTGGTGGCAGAGACGCTCAACCTCAGCCGTCTGCCCGGATACACCACCGGGGGCACCATCCACATCATCACCAACAACCAGCTCGGCTTCACCACCGAGCGCCAGGATGCACGCTCCACTACTTACGCCAGCGACCTGGCTAAAGGGTTCGAGATCCCTGTCGTTCACGTCAACGCCGACGATCCCGAGGCGTGCATGGCTGCCATCAGGCTTGGCTACGCCTACCGCGAGAAGTTCGGCAAGGACTTCATGATCGACCTGATCGGCTACCGCCGCTACGGCCACAACGAGGGCGACGAGCCAGCCTACACCCAGCCGACCATGTACCAGAAAATCGGAGATCATCCTTCTGTGCGTGAGGTCTGGGCTCAGGAGCTCGAGCGGCGCGGCGTCATCGAAGACGGCGAGGCCGACGAGATGGTCGAGGAGATCCGGACCAAGATGCAGGAGGTCCACGAGAAACCCTCGGACGAAGACCTGGGCGAGGACGTGGTCACGGACCAGCCACACACCCCTGTCGTGGAGGCTCCCGAGACGGCAGTCTCCCGCGAACGGCTCGTTGAACTGAACGAGGCGCTTCTGAAACGCCCGGAAGGTTTCACCGCCAACTCCAAGCTGGAGCGCCTGTTCCAGAGAAACCGGGGCGAGCTCGACCGCATAGACTGGGCTCACGCCGAGGTGCTTGCTTTCGCGTCGTTGCTTGAGGATGGGGTTCCAGTCCGCCTGACGGGCCAGGATTCCGTGCGCGGGACTTTCTCCCAGCGGCACGCGGCCTTCTACGATTCGAACACCGGCGAGCGGTACGTGCCTTTGCAGAACATCCCGCAGGCGAAGGCTTCTTTCGCCGTACACAACAGCCCGCTCTCTGAGATAGCGGTTATGGGCTTCGAGTACGGCTACTCCGTGAACTCCGACGACACGCTGGTCCTTTGGGAGGCGCAGTACGGCGACTTCGCCAACGTGGCCCAGCCCGTGATCGACCAGTTCATAGTCAGCGGGCAGGCCAAGTGGGGACAGACATCGGAGCTTGTGATGCTCTTGCCGCATGGATACGAAGGGCAGGGGCCTGAGCATTCGTCAGCCCGCCTGGAGCGTTTCCTCCAGCTCGCGGCGCACGAGAACTTGAGGGTTGCCAACCTCACGACCGCCGCCCAGTACTTCCATATACTGCGGGCGCAGGCTATCCTGCAGGAGAACCAGCGTCCGCTCATCATCATGGCGCCGAAGAGCCTCCTGCGGCATCCGATGGCAGCCTCGAATCTTGAGGATCTCACGGACGGCGACTTCAAGCCCGTGCTGGACGACGAGGAAGCTCGTGGGCGGGCTGATTCTGTGGAACGCCTGATCCTGTGTACAGGCAAGTTCTACACGGAACTGGTAGGGAGCGACTTCCGGGAGGAGGCAGCGGACACGGCCATCGGCCGCGTGGAGCTTTTGTATCCGTTCCCTGAAGAGCGCATCAGGGAGATGGCAGAGGGATATCCGAACCTGCGCGAGGTACTGTGGGTTCAGGAGGAGCCCCAGAACATGGGCGCGTGGACGTTCGTCGAGCCGAGGTTGCGGGCCATATTCGAGGACACGCCGGTGTCCTACGTCGGCAAGCGATCCCGGCCTAGCCCGGCACAGGGGTCGGCGCGGTTCCATAAACAGGAGCATGCGGAGATAGTCCGGTTCGCCTTCGAGAGCGTGGGCGGGGATCTGGAGAAGGCGGAGGCCGCCGCGCAGGGAACCCAGTCCCGCGCCTCCGAACCGAGCGCGTAGGGGAGATGAGAGGAGAGGTGAAACGTGGCGGTTGAGATATACGTCCCTGAGCTAGGCGAGTCCGTCGCAGACGCGACGGTCGGCCGCTGGCTGAAGGACGAGGGTGATGCGGTGTCCGCGGGTGATGCGCTCGTCGAGCTGGAGACCGATAAGATCAACTTCGAAGTCGAGGCCGAGCAGGACGGCGTCCTCGAATCCATATCCAAGAACGAGGGCGACACCGTCAACGTCGGCGAGGTCATCGGCACTATCGGCGAAAGTGACGGCAGCGCAGCCCAGTCCGCCGAACCCGAAGAAGAACCCGCAACGGCGCAGGCTGAGGCCGAACAGCCAGAGCCCGAAGCCGAAGAAGCGCCCGATGCATCCGGGGCCAACGGCCATAGGGAGGACGGGGAGGTCAGGGCTTCGCCTTCCGTGAGGAAGCTGGCCGACGAGTACGAGATAAACCTCGTTGGCGTCTCAGGGAGTGGGTCGGGTGGCAGGGTAACCCGCGAGGACGTGGAACGTATGATCCGAGAGCAGGACCGCGGCTCCGGTGGAACGGCCCCCACCCGCGAGGCCGAGCGCCCCGCCAGGGAGGAGCCAGCCCCGCAGACCGCCTCCCAGGACGGTCACGCCGAGGACGGCCGCGAGGAGCGGGTACGGCTCTCTCGCAGGCGGCAGACCATAGCGGCCAGGCTGGTCGAGGCGCAGCAGACTGCGGCAATGCTCACCACCTTCAACGAGGTGGACATGACCGCCGTCATGGAGCTCAGGAACCGCCGCAAGGCAGATTTCCAGGAGCGCAACGGCGTCAAGCTCGGCTTCATGAGCTTCTTCACCAAGGCAGCCATCGGCGCATTGAAAGCGTTCCCGAAGGTCAACGCGGAGTTGCGGGACAACGAGCTCATACTCAAGCGCTACTACGACATCGGCGTGGCCGTGAACACAGAGGAAGGACTCGTCGTTCCCGTGGTGCGCGACGCTGACACAAAGGGCTTCGCTGGCATAGAGAGCAGCATCTCGGAGCTCGCCACGAAGGCCCGCGACGGCAAGCTCGGCCTGGAGGACCTGCGCGGCGGGACGTTCACCATCACCAACGGCGGCATCTTCGGCTCGTTGCTCTCCACGCCCATCCTCAACACACCGCAGGTGGCGATACTCGGGATGCACAAAATCCAGGAGCGCCCGATGGTGGTTGATGGCGAGGTGAAGGTGCGTCCGATGATGTACCTCGCCCTCTCCTACGACCATCGCATCATAGACGGCGCCGACGCCGTGCAGTTCCTGGTCCGTATCAAGGAGCTCATCGAAGATCCGGAATCTCTCCTGCTCGAAGGATAGCCGCGACCAGATAGCGTTTCGAGAGGGTCTTCTTCGGAAGGCCCTCTCTTCTGTTCGGAAGGGCTACAATGGTCCCCGGTGGAAAGAAAAATCGAAGGAGGGTCATGGACCTGCGTTCCGTACAGAAGCCGCTGAAGGAGAAGTACCGTAACGAGCCCGAGTCTTCCCGGATAACGCTTGCCGCAAAGGCGGGTCAGGAGGACACCCCGGTCGCCTGCTCCGTGGACATCGGCCGCGCGGTCTACGAGGCCCAGGCCCACGAGGGCGTTGGGGGGGCGGGCACGGCGGCCTGCTCCGGAGACCTCCTCCTCGGCGCCCTGGCGGCCTGCGCCCAGGTCACTTGCCAGATGGTCGCCGAAGCGATGGGCATAGAGGCCGAGAGCATCGAGGTCGAGGTAGAAGGAGACATGGACCTTGCCGGAACACTCGGCGTCTCCAAAGACGTGCCCGTCGGCTTCGAGAAGATCACGACCAGGTTCAACATCGACGCTCCTGGCGCCACCGATGAACAACTGGACAACCTGAGGAAGAAGACCGAGCAGTACTGCGTGGTCTTCCAGACGCTCTCCAGTTCCCCGGAACTCCAGACGGAGTGGGCGTAGCAGGGACGGCTACTCGAACAACTCCACCGACGCGCGGATGCCGGGAACCCGCGCCAGCCGGGCGTCCGTCGTCACGAGCGGGGCATTGAGTGTTTCGGCGAGCGCGATATATGCGGCGTCGTAAGGGGTGGCGTTGCCCTGAAGTTCCCAGATGCGCGGAAGAAGCGCGGTGTGAGGGTAGCGGGTAATACTCATGGTCGAGAGTCGGCCCAGGGCCAAGCGTGCTCGTTCCCGCGAGAGCACGCCGTGCAGAAAGTATCGTCTCAAGACGTTCAGTATTTCGAGCTCGAAGAGGTGTGGTACGTGCAGGTCGTCATCCTCCTCCGCCATCCACTCTCTTATGCGTGACGCTCCTAAAC
>JACDAR010000319.1 GCA_013695335.1 Rubrobacter sp. | reverse complement strand
GGCTGTTGGAACCTGCGCACTGGGCGGTTGGGATGAACACCGAAGCTGAAAAAGGGACCAAGCCCGTAGGGTTCTGGGAGGCGTTCTGGTTCTGGGTGAAGCTCGGGTTTATCAACTTCGGGGGGCCCGCGGGCCAGATCGCGATAATGCACCGCGAGCTGGTCGAGAGGAAACGCTGGATCTCGGAGGGTCAGTACCTGCGTACCCTCAATTTCTGTATGCTCCTGCCAGGCCCCGAGGCCCAGCAGGTGGCTACTTACATAGGCTGGCGGCTGCACGGAACCCTCGGTGGCATAGTCGCTGGTTCCTTCTTCGTTTTGCCTTCGATCTTCGTGCTGCTTCTCCTCTCCTGGCTCGCCGTTGCCCACTCGGACGTGCCAGCGATCACGGGCCTTCTCTACGGCGTGCAGCCTGTAGTCATCGCGATAGTGGCCGAGGCGGTGATGAGGATAGGCAAGCGAGCCCTCGGCCACGTCGCGCTCGTCGCTTTCGCGGTCCTCGCCTTCGCCGCCCTGTTCTTCCTTTCCGTACCGTTCCCGCTGGTAATCATGGCGGCGGCCGTTGGCGGCATCGTACTGCAACGTTTCGTACCCGATGCTTTCAGGCAAGGAGGTCATGGCCCGGACGAAGAAGCATCCGCGGTGGATGAGGCGCCATCCAGCGTCAGGCCGTCAGCCATGCGCAACCTGCGGCTGCTTGGAACTTTCCTGGTGTTGTGGGCGGTGCCGGTGGGGGCGGTCTGGATCTGGCGTGGCGGGGAGGATGTGCTAGTCAAAGAGGCATTGTTCTTCACGGGGGCTGCGTTTGTGACCTTCGGCGGGGCGTACGCGGTCCTCAGCTACATCTCCAACGTCGCGGTAAACGGATATGGTTGGCTCTCGGCGGATCAAATGGTGCAGGGACTCGGGCTCGCCGAGTCCACACCCGGTCCCCTTATAATGGTCACCCAGTACGTCGGGTTTCTCGGGGCGTGGAACAAAGCGCCCGAGGGCTTTGATCCCCTGCTCTACGGGACGCTTGGCGCCCTTCTCACCACCTACGTCACCTTCCTCCCTTGCTTCATGTTCATCTTCCTGCTCGCCCCGTACATCGAGCTTCTCGCCAACAACGAACGCATTCGGGCCGCCCTCACGGGGGTGACGGCGGCCGTGGTAGGCGTGATCTCCAACCTCGCGGTCTTTTTCGCGGGAAGGGTACTCTTCCCAGACGGCGTATCTTTCGCTGGGCTAGACGTGTTCGCCCTGGTGATCGCGATCATCTCGTTCGTCGTGCTTCAGCGGTTCAAGATCCCGATTTATCTGATGGTGCCTGCCGGCGCCCTTCTGGGGATGGTGTGGACGCTGCTATAGGATAAGGTCCTATGGGCGCGGACGGGACACGGTGGCCGAAGGGACAGCCCAAAGTCAGGGTGTCAGGTCTCAGGTACGCGGTGGGCGGCACTGAGGTTCTGAAAGGCGTGGACGCTGTGATGCCCGGGGATCTCATAACCTCCATCGTTGGGCCTTCGGGGGCGGGGAAGAGCACCCTCCTGCGGGTGATCAACCGCCTCATCGAACCGACGGCGGGTGAGGTGTACCTGGACGGCAATCCCACCAGCGGGATTGACCCACTGGAGTTGCGGCGACGGGTCGGGATGGTCTTCCAACTCCCCGCCCTTTTCGGGGATACGGTGGAGGACGCCGTGCTATACGGGGCGCGCCTGGCTGGCAGGAACGCCGACTCGGGCCTTCTGCTGGAGATGGCGGGGCTGGCCGGTCTGCGGCGGGATAGAGACCCGCGTGGCCTCTCCGTTGGGGAGCAACAGCGCGTCTCCATAGCCCGTGCCCTTGCCCTGGAGCCCGAAGTCCTGCTAATGGACGAGCCAACGAGCGCGCTGGACGAGGCGTCCAGGACCAGGATCGAAGATCTCGTGAAGGAGTTGAGGGATCGGCTGGGGCTCACGATCGTGGTGGTGAGCCACGACATCGGGCAGGTAGAGCGCATAGCCGATCACGTAGTCCTCCTGGCTGCGGGGCAGGACGAGGGTCAGTGGAGCCGGGAGGAGTTTTTCTCCCGTGAAGGAGAGCGGGCGCGTAGGTTCATAGCAGGGAGGCTCTGAGATGCTGGGACTGGAGACCGTGGGCTCCGCGCTGCTCACGCTTGGGCTGGTGGCCGTTGCGGTGGCGCTGAGCCTGTATCAGAGGTTGGATCTCGAAAAGGACATGGGCATAGCCGTCGTCCGCTCTTTCGTCCAACTAACCGCCGTCGGATACGTCATAGACTACGTCTTCGGGCTGGAGAGCCTGCCGACGGTCGCGGCGCTCCTGGCGGGGATGGTCCTCTTCGCCGCATGGACCTCGGCCCAGAGGGCGAAGGGCGTGCCACGGGCCTTCGCGGTGGCTGCCGCGTCCATCGGGGTGGCTGCCGTGGCGACCCTGACCGTGTTGCTCGTGTTGCGGATCGTACCGGCTACCGCCCGCTACCTGATTCCGCTCGGGGGGATGGTGATAGGCAACTCCATGAACACCGCCAGCCTCACGCTGACCAGGATGCGCGACGACGTGTCGGAGCAACGTCTCAAGGTGGAGGCGGCCCTGGCGCTCGGCGCCACCAGTCGGCAGGCCATGTCTCCCATCCTGAGAACCGCCCTGCGCAACGCCATGACGCCGCTTATAGATTCCACGAAGACGACGGGCATTATCTTCCTGCCTGGCGCGATGGTCGGTATGATCATCGCCGGGGCGGACCCGCTGGAGGCCGTGAGGTTGCAGATCGTGGTGCTCTACATGCTCCTCGGCAGCGTCTCCATCGCGGCCATCCTGGTCGGGCTCCTCTCCT
>JACDAR010000316.1 GCA_013695335.1 Rubrobacter sp. | reverse complement strand
CATTCTGGTGGTGATTATCCTGGTGATAGTCGCAATATTGCTGCTCTCGCGGCTTATCTAACAAGGGAGGTTGGCGCATGAGAGGGATACCGGGCGGGATCGTCGGTCTGGTAGTCATCGTCATCCTGGTAGTGGTGGTGATCTATCTAGTCTTTTGATAGCCGGAGTCTGGGAATGAGCCTGACAACGGCCATATATGCATCGCTGGTCGTTCTCGTGGTCATGGTTGTATTGAGCCTGATGGGGGTCGTTTAGGTTCCTCTTCGGCTTGACCATTCGGGTGGCCTGGGTGTAGCATAACCGGGATTTGCGGCAGTTTGAGGAAAAGATCGTAATGGCCCACGGGGGCGTTCTCCGTGGGCTTTTTCGTGCTCGTTCGTAGAGACTGGAAAGGAGCGGCCCGCTTCCATGGATATAGAGATAGGAAGATCGAAGACCGCGCGCCGGGCCTATGGCCTGGATGAGATCGCCATAGTCCCAAGCCGGAGAACCCGCGACCCCGAGGACGTGGACATCGCCTGGTCGCTTGGGGATCTGCACCTGGATCTCCCATGCCTGGCCAGCGCGCTCGACGCCGTCGTTGACCCTGTGACGGCAGGCATCATCGGGGAACTCGGCGGGCTGGCTGTGATGAACCTGGAAGGCATCCAGACCCGTTATGAAGATCCAGGCCCCGTCTTCGAGGAGATAGCAAGCCTCCCTGAGCAGAAGGCCACGCGGGTCATGCAGGACATTTATATGGAGCCCATAAAGGAAGAGTTGATCTTCCGTCGCGTACAGGAGATCAAAGACAAAGGCGTCATAGCAGCAGCCTCCCTGACGCCCCAGAAAGTGGAGAAGTACCACCGCGCCGCCATCGAAGCGGGGCTTGACGTGCTCGTGATACAGGGCACCGTAGTCTCCGCCGAACACGTCTCCCGTACCGTCGAGCCGCTGAACCTGATGGAGTTCGTGCCTTCCCTGAACGTTCCCGTCGTCGTGGGAGGCTGCGCCAGCTACTCGACGGCGCTTCACCTCATGCGGACAGGGGCCGTCGGCGTGCTCGTCGGGGTTGGGCCAGGGCGCATCTGCACGACGCGCGGTGTGATCGGGGTCGGCGTCCCGCAGGCGACCGCAATATCCGACGCCGCCGCCGCCCGCACCCGCCACTACATGGAGACCGGCGAGTACGTGAACGTCATAGCCGACGGCGGGATGCGCACAGGTGGTGAGATCGCCAAGGCCATAACCTGCGGCGCAGACGCCGTGATGCTCGGCAGCGCCTTCGCCAAGGCCGAGGAATCTCCCGGACGCGGCTATAGCTGGGGGATGGCGACCTTCCACCCGACACTGCCGCGCGGGACGCGCATCCAGACGACCACGACCGGATCGCTGGAGGAGATCCTCACCGGCCCGGCCCGCGAGAACGACGGGACGCTCAACCTCATGGGCGCGCTCAGGACCAGCATGGCGACCACCGGCTACCAGAACATCAAGGAGTTCCAGAAGGCCGAGATCATGTACGCTCCATCCCTCGCGACCGAGGGCAAGCTGGAGCAACGCTCCCAGCGGGTCGGGATGGGCGCATAGCTTGATCCTGGTCCTCGATTTCGGCGGGCAGTATTCGCAGCTCATCGCGCGCCGCGTCCGGGAATGCCGCGTGTTCTCTGAGATGATCCCGTACGATACGCCAGTCGAGGAGATCCGGGCAAAGAACCCCGAGGGCATCATCCTCTCCGGCGGCCCGAACTCCGTCTACGAGGACGGCGCGCCGCGTGTGGACCCTGAACTCTTCGACCTCGACGTGCCGGTGCTAGGCATCTGCTACGGGATGCAGCTAATGGCGCTCATGCTCGGTGGAGAGGTCGGGGCCGTCCAGATCCGGGAGTATGGACGCTCCGACTTGCGAATCGCCGACCACGATGGCATCTTCGCGGATACACCAGAAGAGCAGAAAGCCTGGACTAGCCACGGCGACGCCGTGCTGGCCGCCCCAGACGGGTTCAGGGTGACCGCCGAAACTCCGTCGGTTCCGATCATCGCTTTCGAGAATCCAGAGACGGGCCGCTTCGGGGTACAGTTCCACCCCGAGGTGCGGCATACCGAGTACGGGATGGAGATCCTCAAGAACTTCCTGTACGAAGGGTGCGGCTGTGCCCCCGACTGGACGCCTGTCAACATCATCACGGACGCGGTGGAGAAGATACGGGCGCAGGTCGGTGACGCGAGGGTGATCTGCGGCCTCTCCG
>JACDAR010000113.1 GCA_013695335.1 Rubrobacter sp. | reverse complement strand
GGCGTAGCGTACACGAGTCACTTACCGTTCAAGCCGCACAGGAGTGTCCCATTCCCCCCGCATAATGTCCGACCCTTCTAGCGTTACCCAGTTACTAATTTGATACTAATTTGTTACTCGTTTGTTGTATAATTCGGACCTATAGAGGCAGCCAGATCGCGAGGAGGCGACTAGAATGCAAGCCGTGGTTTACGTAGGACGACGGCTAAGGGCGTTGAGGATCGAGGCTGCGCTCACCCAGGCGGAGCTGGCGGAGAAGGCCGGGCTCGCGGTGAACACCGTGGCGCGCCTGGAGCGTGACGAGGGGGAGCCGCACATGACCACCGCCCGAAAGCTGGCGGCGGCGTTCGGGGTGCCGCCCCGCGAGCTTACGGCGCCGAAGGAAACGAGTGGCGATGCCTAACACAAACGGGCACGGCCCCAAGCGCGCGATCCTCTACGTCCGCGTCTCCACAGAAGAGCAGGCAAAGTCCGGGTACTCCATACCCGAGCAACTCAGGGAGCTGAGGACTTACGCGGCACGGGAAGGCTACCGGGTAATCGAGGAAGCAATAGATGACGGCCACAGCGGCGCGGACCCACATCGGCCGGGCCTCCGGCGAGTTATGGAACTGGCGGAGGGCGGGGCCATAGACGTGGTGCTCGCGAAAAAGCGTAACAGGCTCTTCCGCTCCCGCCTCTACAGGCTCCTGTGGGACCAGGATCTCGGGGCGCTCGGGGTGAAGCTCATAGCCCTGGATGATACCGGCAACCGCTTCGGCGACGCGATGCAGGACGAGTTTGCAGAGTGGGAGCGGGAGGAGATCGCCAGGCGCACCCAGGAAGGGCTGCTGGAGAAGTGCCGGAGCGGGCTCGTTGTAAAGAGGAAGCGGGCGGCCTATGGCTACCGCGCCACCGCAGATGGGAACGCGTTGGAGGTGTCCGAGCCGGAGATGGAGGTCGTGCGTAGGATCTTCCGCGCCGTGGCCGAAGGCTCCTCCGTGCGTTCCGTGCGCCTCTCCCTGGAGCGGAGCGGCGTCCCGGCGCCGTCCGGGATCAGTCGGTGGAACCACACCACGATCAGGAACATGCTTGAGAACGATCTATACGCGCCCCACACCCACGAAGAGGTTGTGCAGCTGGTGGAGCCGGCCGTCGCCGCCCGTCTGGAGGAGGGACGCCTCTACGGGCTGTGGGCGTGGAACACGCGCAAGACCACCCGGCGCAAGGTGTGGGACGAGGCTGCTGGTGAGTTCAAGACCCGCTACAGCTACGCCCCGCGTCCGAGGGAAGAGTGGCTGTTCGTGCCGGTGCCCGACGCCGGGATACCGCGCGAAGCGGTCGAGGCCGCGAGACGGAGCCTCAAGGATAACGCCCGCAAGCCCTCAAAGGCCGATAAGCGATTCTGGGAGCTCTCTGGCGGCATCCTGCGGTGCGGCGAATGCGGCCACACCTTGAGGCCCAATACCACCCGCACCAGTAGCGGCAAGAGGTTCCACTACTACGGCTGCCGCTCCCGCTACAACACAGGGCCGGCCCGGGACTGCTCCAACAACAAGCTCCTGCGCGCCGAGAGGATAGAGGCGCGGGTGTGGGAGTTCGTTTGCGGGCTGCTCCGCGACCCGGAGCGGATAAGGGCCGGGCTCGACCGGCTGGTAGAGGAGGAACGGAAGAATGCCGGCCGGGACCCCGAGCGCGACGCGGAGTTCTGGTCGAGGAAGATAAGCGAGGTCGAGGTAGAGCGCCGCGGCTACCACAGGCTCGCCGCCAGGGGACACATGGCCGATGAGGAGCTGGCCGCGGCTCTGTCGGAGCTGGACGAGACCCGAGAGACAGCCGAGCGCGAGCTGGAGGCCGCTCGCGCTCGGGGCGAGGCCCTGGAGCGTTTGGAGCACGACAGGGACACCTTGCTAGAGTCCTACGCGGGCACGATCAGGGATACCCTCGACGACCTTACGCACGAAGAGCGTCATCGCGTCTACAAGCTGCTCAGGCTGAACGTCCATGCCCGCCCTGACTGGCCTTTGGAGATCATGGGCGTCTTTGCGGAGGTGGCTGAGGAAGCGGAGGCGAGTTTGTCGTCTGGTAAACTTTCGCCGCTTAGCGTATAAAGGTTTCGTGGAGATACGAAATTCAGAATGGAACGTGACGGATGTACGGTGAGAATGCGCCGCCGTCGTGGGCGCGGTTGCCTGGGGCACGATGCCGGGCTGTCGAGCACCTGACCAAGCTGGAGGGCTTGAAGGAGTTCGAGTTCCTCGAAGGGCTGGACGAGGAGTTCTTCCAGGCGCTTGCGATAGCCGCAGCCGTGCTTGAGATCGGGGGCGGAACAGCCCTCTTTCGTGAAGGTGAACCTTCTGGAGCTGTATATTTCCTGCGCGAGGGGAGGGCGAAGCTATATCGTTCTTCCGGTGGCCCGAAGGCAAGGGATCAGATCCTCGGCGTAGTTGGTGACGGCGCCGTGATCGGTCTCCCCTCAGCCCTGGAAGGCCGTCCCCAGAGCCAGGGCGCAACAGCCCTGACCGACTGCGTTCTCTACGCAGTGTTCCGCGACGACCTCGTCGAGTTGATGGGCCGCTTCCCTGACGCCTCCCTGCGCCTCGCCCGCGCCCTCGCCGCCCGCAACCGCGAGATGGAGGATCTCGTAGGCGACCTCGTGTTTCACAGCGCCCCGCAACGCGTGGCCCGGATGCTCCTCAACCTCGCCACCGAAGAAGGCCGCGTCACCAAGAGGGGCGTGGTCTTCGAGCCATCCCTCAGCCGCCAGGAGATGGCAGAGGCCACGGGCATCTCCCGCGAAGCCCTCTCCCGCGCCCTCTCCCGGCTCTCCCAGGAGGGCATCCTCGACCTCGGCAGCAAGGCCATAACCGTCCTCAAACCAGCCGAACTCCGCGCCCGTACCTGACACACAAGACCGCTGATTCCCGGCTCCGAACCCTTGAATACTCCCTGCAAATGGGAACCTTTCGCAACAAAGATGGGATTTGATCCATATCACACGCCGCCATGACTGTGGTCAAAGGCCGCGATGATGGCAGTCAATGGCGGGTGTTGGGTTCTCCGGCACGCTGGTATAAAGCCGCAAGAGATCGAGAAAGTCCTGAGAGGAGGACGGTATGACCTACGTTATCACCGAGCCGTGCATCGGCACGAAGGACCAGAGTTGCGTCGAGGTTTGCCCGGTCGACTGCATCTATGATGCCGGAGATCACTTCATGATTAACCCCGAAGAGTGTATCGACTGCGGCGCCTGCGAGCCTGAGTGCCCGGTCGAGGCCATCTACCCCGAGGACGAAGTCCCCGAGGAGCAGGAGAGCTACACCACCAAGGCCGCAGACTACTTCGAATAAACCCTTTCGAAAAAGTCGCGGACCAGAAATCCGCAGGCAACAGGGACCCCGTCGCCAGGCGGGGTCTCACTTCGTGCCTGGCCGCTTTCAGGGATAGACTTTGAGCTCTATCAGGTAGCCGTCGGGGTCGCGTACATAGATAGCTTCCCCGTCACCCCTGGCTCCCGTGACGCCGGCCATCCTACGTTCTATCTCCACTCCCACATCCTCCAGCTTCCTCTGCAGGGCATCCACATCATCCCCCTCGACCACGAGGGCGAGATGGTCGTAACCGCCGGTGGCGGACCGCTCGAATTCCGGGTCTGGCTGCAAGTGGATGATGAACGTGGGGGTGACGCGGAGGGATACGAGGCCGCGTCCTTTCCGCTGGTATTCGTCGAGGCCGAATGGCTCGAGCCCGAGGAGGTCGCGGTAGAAGCGAAGTGAAGCCTCGATATCCCTCACCCGCCAGTTGGTGTGGTCGGCTTCGGTTACCTTGATCATCACTCCCCCTGTCTCGATGTCTCAGTTGGATCCTGATCTTATATCCCATTCCACGCCAGCGTTACGTCCACAAGAACAGTTGCGAGGCTGCCCGAAAGTACGGGTCACGGGTCTATACTCCGCGAATGATGGAAGATGGAAGCTGGAAGACGCTGGGACGGGACTACCTGTACCGCAACCCGTGGTGCGCTTTCCGGGTGGACGACGTGCGTCTGCCTGGTGGGCAGGGGATCCAGTACGGCATCCTGGAGAGCGGCGGGTTCGCGGCTGTGGTGCCAGTCACAGATCGGGGCTATGTGGTTCTGGTGCGGCAGTGGCGTCAGCCGCTCGAAAGGTTCACGCTGGAGCTGCCGAGCGGCGGGTTGGACGCGGGCGAGGACCCGCTGACGGCGGCGGGACGCGAGCTGTTCGAGGAGACGGGCTACCGGGCCGAGGGACTGGAGCATCTATCTTCGGTACACACTAGTACGGGACGCAGCACGGAGGTCTGTCACCTGTTCCGGTGCCGGGCTGTGCGCGACGAGCGGGGTCCGAGGCCGGAGCCGACGGAGTTCATAGAGGTAGTGGAGTTGCCGTTCGGGGAGGCTCTGGGGATGGTGAAGGGCGGTGAAATCTCCGATGCCACCACGGTCCTCGGGTTGTTGTGGACTGGCGAGTGGTTGTACGGGCTGCCTGGTTGAAGTATACTAGCGCAACTTACAGACCGGGGAGCCGCGAGGCTGAGAGGGCGCTTTTGGCGCCGACCCGTTGAACCTGAATCCGGATAATGCCGGCGCAGGGAGGAGCTTACGAAGCCTTCAGCGGAGCATCCCCGCACGATACGGAGGAGGCTGCGCGTTGAACTCGCTCAAAGATACAAGGGTGCTAACGGAGGCCGCGCTCACCATCGCCCTGGCGTTCGTTCTCGGCCTGATCAAAGTGTTCCAGATGCCTTTCGGGGGCTCCATCTCCTTGGAAATGATCCCCCTGATACTCCTCGCCCTCCGCCAGGGCGCGCCGGTAGGCATCATCGCCGGGACCGCCTACGGCCTACTGAACCTGGCTGTCGAACCGTTCATCGTGCATCCCATTCAGGTGATCTTCGATTACCCGCTGGCTTTCGGAGTGCTCGGGCTGGCAGGGCTATTCCCACCAACGGTGCGGGGCGCTATTGTCGGAGCCATCGTCGCGGTGCTTGCCCGCTTCGTCTGTCACTTCGTCTCAGGCGTAGTCTTCTTCGCCTCCTACGCCCCGGACGGATGGAATCCGCTGATCTACTCGGCTGCTTACAACGCGGCGTACCTGATCCCAAGCCTCATCGTCGTTTTGCTGATAGTAGTCCCGTTGCTGCGCGCGCTCGAAGGGGCGCGACCATCTGCGCGCCAGATGCGGCTCCGGCAATCGGCAGCCCACTAGCTTGCGGGCGGCCATCTTCCTGAACGGCACCCCCGAGGAGCCCGGCCTGCTCCTGATGGCAGCCGAAAAGGCGGACCTGGTAATTGCCGCCGATGATGGAACCCGTCACGCCCTGGACGCTGGCATAGTCCCCGATCTCGTGGTAGGGGACATGGACTCCCTGGGCGATGAGGGCGCGAGGGAGGCTGAAAAACTCGGCGCCAGGCTGGAGCGCCATCCGGTGAAGAAAGACAAGATGGACGGCCATCTCGCGGTTCTGGCCGCCCGTGAGCGGGGGGCTGTGGAGTTGGATCTCCTCTGCGCCTTCGGTGGGAAGTTCAGCGCCCTCTTCGCCGTCCCGCACCTCCTGCTCGCAGCCGAACGGATGGGAGTCCGGGCTACAGCGATCGCCGGTTGGGGCCGTATTTTCGTGATGGAGGCAGGCTCTTGCGTAGTGGCTGGGACTCCTGGCGACGGCGTCTCCGTCTTTCCCTTCACGGGGCCAGCCACCGGGGTAGATCTCGAAGGCTTCGTCTATCCGCTGACGGATGCCAGGCTGGAGATCGGGGACACCCTCGGATTCCACAACGAACTGGCTGGAGATGAGGGCATGGTGAGCGTGAGAGATGGCGCGCTGCTCGTGATCCACGAGCCGGAAGGAGTCCCCACATGAAGCAGATGAACGCTGCAAAGTCGCTGTGGCGGGAGAACGCGGACCTGACGCGGACCACCCTCGAATATCCATTCGTGCGTGGTCTCGCGGAAGGCTCTTTACCCAGGGAAGATTTCCAGCACTACGTAGCCCAGGACGCATATTCTCTAGAGAGCTTCGTCCGGGGCGACGCTGGGGGCGATACTGATCTCACCCCTCCTCGAAGGCGCCGCCACCGGACTCGTCGCCCTCATGCTGGCCTTCACCTTTTCGAGCATCCCCGGAGCCATAATCGGCTACCTGCTACTCAAGATCCTGCGCTGCTCCGGCGTCCTGTAGCCCCACAACCACACGAACGAACTGAACAAGTAGTTGCGAAATGTAGCATGTTAACCGATTAACAGCGCACTCGTAACATATTCGGTACTATATACATGTAGACTGGTAGAACCAATCAGGAGGTAGAGAGATGAAGGGCGGAATGAAGCGTTTCAGGTGGCACGAGGTTTTCGCGCCGACGGCCCAGATGTTCCACGGGGCCGGCAAGGGGCTGGGCCGCGGGCGTGGTCCGAGGCTGGCCGAGACTCCGAGGAATGAGAGGTCCCGGAGGGTGCGCGACAAGGTCGCTGCCTGACGGTAGCCTGCCGGAAACTACGTTCGAAAGGTTGGAGCCCGGTCCCTGGTTGGGGCCGGGCTTCCTCGTTGTTAGAATGGTATCAATGTGGCACAAGGACATGTTATACTCGCTGTTATGCGGAAAACTGGAGATGGGACCAGGGTGGAGAAGCGCGGCACGTTGTACAAGGAGGTTGCGGCCCGTATTCGGGCTTTGATCTCCAGCGGCGAGCTGGAGGCGGGGCAGGCTCTGCCTTCGGAGCGTAAGCTGGCGGTGCAGTTCGAGGTGGGGCGGGCCGTGATCCGGGAGGCAGTGCGCCAGTTAGAGGCGGCCGGGATGGTGGAGAGCCGTCACGGCGGCGGCAACTACGTGCGCGAGGTCACGTCCGAGCATCTGGTGGCCCCTATCGCCAGCGTCCTCAACAGCAAGGCTCAGCTCCGCGAGGAGCTCATGGACGCTAGGGCGCTGTTCGAGCCCCAGGTCGCGCGGGAAGCCGCACTCAGGGCGACGCAGGAGGATCTCGAACTCCTGGAAGCCGCCGTCTATCGGCAGGCTGAGCGCGTATCAGACGGCCTGCCTACTGCCGAAGAAGATGCAGAGTTCCACGGCTTGCTGGCCCGCGCCACCCAGAACTCGGTGGTGGGAAGGGTGATGGGGGTAATAGACGACCTCCTCGAAGACGTTTACGAACGTCTCTCTCAGCACGGCGAGCGGTCCCAGCGTTCCCTGGAGGGCAACCGGCGCATCCTGAAGGCCGTGCAGAGCCGTGACCCGGACGCCGCGCAGCGGGCGATGGCGGAGCACATAGAGGACATAGCCTCGCACTTCCGTCCTGGCGGCGAGATCCACGACCTCGAAAGGACCGACGCAGCCAAAGGGGCATGACTCCCTGATAGCCCTGGCTGGCCATGGAAGCTTATCGCCATCTCCGGGCGCTTGCACACTTGAGAGAGAAACCTCCTATGACGCGGCGCACTCCGTAGTTCGTACCTTTCTGATCCACTCCCTATAGAATCTACCTTGACGGCTGCAAGGATACCAACTCTTCATTTCTACTCTGACTGTAGAGAGCGATGCGTGAGTTGCTATCCGAAAATTCCCTACCCGATAAAGATATATCGAATGGAAATAGCGATGGCGACGCCAGCAACGTTGGTAGCACTCTGGTCTCCTGACCGCTGGAGAGAAGAGAGGACTCGATGAGCCAGGCGATGACTTCGGAGTCTTCGACCCGGTGCGTGCCACCCGCGCGGTAGACGCCTCTCTCGGGCATCTCTTCCAAGATTCTCCAGTCGAAAAAGCTCCTCAGGATACGCTGAGACGCACGCACGACCGTGCTTCGCTCTCCG
>JACDAR010000270.1 GCA_013695335.1 Rubrobacter sp. | reverse complement strand
TGGAGATTATCCGGTTTGTTGGAGGAACGCTTCGATGGCGCTGGCCGTTTTGCGGGCTGGCTCTTCGAAGAGCATGGAGTAGTGGTTTGCGTCTTCCAGGCGAGTATCGGAGCGGATATCGAGGGCTTCTTTCATGGTGACGAGGTCTGACGGTGAGATCAGTGGTTCGCTGGCAGGGAAGAATCCGTTGGATGGACGGACGAGGGCGACTGGGCAACCGACGGCGCCCATCTCATCAGCGGTCGGGGCGCGGGATGATACCCAGGGCGAGTCTTCCTCAGCCGCCTTGCGAGAAGCCTTCGGCTGGTATCCGCCGTCCACCTCACCGAGATCGTACAGATAGTATCCGGCGAGGTCAGATGGCAGATCTTGCATCGTCAGCCCCTGGCCGGGAAACCAGAAGTTGAGGTAATCGTCGGGGCTCTCGAAGACCATGTCAAGGCGGGAGAAAGCCCGCGCGAGACCTTCGCTCATTTCCTCTGCCTCACGCTTCTCTTCTTCGGACATATCTTCCACGGAACGTTCGATGCGCGGCCAACCGCCGTCGAGGAGCACGAGCGCCCGCACGCGGTCTGGATGCTGGAGCGCCGTCTGGAGGGCGACGAATCCGCCCATCGAGTGACCGACCAGCACGGCGTCCTCCAGACCCAGATGATCCAGGGTCCGGATCACATCCGATGCGTGGGCGTCCAGCCCATAGCCACTATCGGGCTTCTCCGAATCTCCCCGGCCACGCAGATCCACCGCCGCCAGAGAGAGATCAGGGACGAGGTTTCGCGCCAGCGCGTTGAAGGCGCGATGCTGGGCGGTGATGCCGTGCAGGCACACCAGCGGGTCGGGGCCTTCACCGGCGCGGCCGAGCGCGAGATCCGCCTCGCCGTGTACGCGCTCCATCCTCCACAGGCTCTTCTCCATGACGAGAGATTATACTGGCCCATCATGGATTACTTCGAGAACGTACTGGAAGCCATCGGGGAGACGCCCCTGATCCGTCTCGGACGCATCGGGCGCGACGAGGGCATCGCGGCGACGCTGCTGGCGAAGGTCGAGTACCTGAACCCCGGTGGTTCGGTCAAAGACAGGCCCGCATTGAAGATGATCGAGGTCGCCGAGGAGCAAGGTCTTCTGAAGCCGGGCGGGACCGTGGTCGAGCCGACTAGCGGAAACACGGGGGCCGGGCTGGCGCTGGCGGCTGCGGTGAAAGGCTACCGCTGCATCTGCGTGATGCCGGAGAAAGCGAGCCGGGAGAAGCAGGATCTCCTGAAGGCGATGGGCGCTGAGGTAGTAGTCACCCCGAGCCTGCCACCTGATGACCCGGAGAGCTACTACAAGGTGGCCGAGCGGCTGGCGGATGAGATACCAGGCGGCTTCAAGCCGGGACAGTACGAAAACCCGGCCAACGCCCTGGCCCATTACGAGACCACGGGACCGGAGTTGTGGCGCCAGACGGAAGGGCGCATCACGCACTTCGTGGCCGGCATGGGCACCTGCGGAACCATCACGGGAACTGGACGCTACCTCAAAGAGCAAAACCCTGACGTGAAGGTCGTGGGGGTGGACCCGGAAGGCTCCATCTTCTCCGACCCCGAGAACATTCACCAGTACGCCGTCGAAGGCGTCGGCGAGGACTTCTATCCAGGCAATTACGACGGCTCCGTGGTGGACGAGGTGGTTCAGGTGGACGACCGTGAGTCGTTCCCCATGACCCGCCGCCTGATGGCGGAGGAGGGACTCTTCGTCGGGGGTTCGTGCGGCATGGCCGCCGTCGGAGCGGTTCGGGCGGCGAAAGGCTTGCCCGAAGATGCCGTGGTCGTTGTACTCTTGCCTGACACTGGACGCAACTACGTCTCCAAGGTCTTCGACGACGACTGGGTGCTCGCCAACTCAGAGGCCACGACAGAAGATCTGAACCAGCCGTACCGTGTCTTCGAGGAGGAATAGATGAAGTTCGCAACGAAGGCGATCCACACCGGACAGGAGGCCGACCCGGCGACCGGCGCCACCATCGTCCCCATCTACCAGACCTCGACCTACACGCAGGAAGCGCCAGGCCAGCACAAAGGATACGAGTATAGCCGCACAGGCAACCCGACGCGCGCGGCGCTCGAAGAATGTATGGCGGCCCTCGAAGGCGCGGAGTACGGCCTCGCCTTCGCCTCCGGCCTCGCCGCCACGATGTCCGTGATGAGCCTGTTGTCGCCCGGCGACCACGTCGTCGCTGGCGACGACCTGTACGGCGGAACCTACCGCCTCTTCGACAAAGTGCTAAAAGAGGGCAACAA
>JACDAR010000258.1 GCA_013695335.1 Rubrobacter sp. | reverse complement strand
AAGGAGAACCAGAGAGATGTTCCCGACGAAGATACTGCTGGCGACCGATGGCTCAGAGGAAGCGACCCACGCTGCGCAGATGGCCATGATGCTCTCGGAGAAGCTCGACTCCGAGTTGCACGTCGCTTACGTGGAACCGCTGCCTGACCCTTACGGCGTCCCTGAATACGCCGTCTACAGCCCCACGTACTGGGACGAGGTAAGAGAGATCGCCGACCGCGACGCCCGAAAGAAGCTCGCGGAAGAGGTCGAGAAGTTGGAGAAAATCGGCCGGATCGCCGATTCCCATGCCCGATTCGGACGCCCCGACGCGGAGACAGCGAACCTTGCCGGGGAGCTGGACGCGGGGCTCGTGATCGTGGGTAGCCGCGGTCTCGGTCCCGTAAGGCGTGCCTTGCTGGGCAGCGTCTCTGACAGCATCGTCCACCACGCGCACTGCCCGGTGCTGGTCGTCCGGGACGGCGAGCGCGAAAAAGACTACCTGCCTGGCAGGATTCTGCTGGCCGTTGACGGTTCCGAGGAGGCGGACGCCGCGACCAGGGCCGCAGTGGAGATCTCCAACGCCACGGGCTCTGAGTTGCACCTCGTGTTCGCCCTGCGCACCGATCCGCAGCCGCCCTACCCGCACCTGCTCATGGGCGAGAGATGGGACTCCATCATCGAGCGGACCAAACAGAAGGCCCGTGAGTTCGTCGACCGCCGGGCGGAAAAGATTCAGGCCGAGGGCGGAGAGGTCAGGGACGCCCATCTGTCCTTCGGCAAGCCCGACGCCGAGATCGTGAAGCTCGGAGAAGAGTTGCAGGCTGGCCTGATCGTGGTGGGCAGCCGCGGACTCGGCGGGATAGACAGGGCACTCATGGGCAGTGTCTCCGACTCGGTGGTGCGCCACGCCCACTCACCCGTCCTCGTCGTCCGGGGCGTGGGACAGCAGCGCGAGACGGTCGCAGCGGAAGCGAAACGAACCTGAGACCAGGGGCCAGACAAGTACTCTGGCCCCTCGGAGAGAGGAGGAACTAATGACCACAAGGGCAACTGCGGGCAGGGCATCGGAGATGCCGGAGCCCAGCATAACCCACTTCCTGTTCGCCGATACCCGGATGGCCCCGGTCTGGCTGTTGGTCCGGATCTACCTCGGCTTCCTATGGCTGATGGCCGGCACGGGCAAAATGATGGAAGGAGGATGGATAGGCGCAGGCGTCGGTGGCGCGGTCAAGGGCTTCGCGCAGGGGGCATTGCACCAGACTACCGGCGAGCATCCCCAGGTCATGCAATGGTACGCCGGTTCCTGGAGAACGTCGTGATCCCCAACGCAGCCCTGTTCTCTTACCTGGTGGTGCTGGGGGAGATCTCGATCGGGCTCGCCCTGATCCTCGGCCTCTTCACCGGTATAGCCGCGTTCTTCGGTGGGTTCATGAACGCCAGCTTCATCTTCGCCGGAACAGCCGGTGCCAACCCGCTGATGTTCATAATGGCGATCCTGGTACTGCTGGCGTGGCGGACCGCAGGGTGCTGGGGCCTCGACCGCTGGGCGCTGCCCATGCTCGGCGTTCCCGGCTACCCTGGCTCCCTGCTCCGCGGAGGTCGTGGAGATGCCGGTCCTAGGGTGACTTGAGGAATAGCCCGACGGGCGGCGGGAACCACGCGCCGCCCGTCGGGCTGTCGAACGCGCTAATTGGAGAGAAGGCCCTTCTTCCGGGCTATGGCCACGGCTTCGAGTTGGGAGTGGGCTCCCAGGGCCGTCAGGAGCGCACGGATGTGGTTGCGGACTGTAGCCTCCGAGAGGAAGAGTTCCTTGCGGATCTCTCCGACGCCCTTCCCTTCGCCCAGCAACCGCAGCACCTCCGCCTGCCGCGCGGTGAGCTCGGGAACGTCGGGGCTCCTGACGGCGCGAATCTCCTGTTTCTCTCCGGCGAGTTCGACCAACTTGCGCATTAACTGCGCCTCACCCTCACGGTGACGGGCGTTGTCGAGCGCCAGGGCTGTGCAGTGGGCAAGTCCTTCGGCGAGCCGCAGATCCTCCTCGCCGTAGCAACGTCCCAGCCCGAAAGAAACGAATCCTATGGCGCCGAGGGTCCGGCCACCGACCCGCAGCGGGACGCACAGGTAGGAGGCGGGGCGCTCCAGGGTCTCGATCTGGTCGGCAAACTCCACGAGGGTCTTCTCATCCACCTCGGGTAGCAGCTCCGGTCTACCCGTCTTCCAGACCTGCGGGGTTCCGTGGGACGCGTCCGGGGACAACTGGTAGCGGCCAGATATCTCCCGCAGGGGCTCCCCGGACGGAAGCGCCCCGCTTCGCGCGACCGCGAGCCGGGTCACGGTGGCGGTCGCCTCCTCGACGACATCCACCGAGCACCAGTCGGCGAGCGTCGGCACCGCCAGGCGCACGGCGGCGGCGAGGACGGTTCGGGGGTCGGTGGAAGCGGAGAGCCTGGCGTTGGCCTCGGAGAGAAAGGCAAAGCGCCGCTCAGCCTCCACCGCCCAGCGGGTCCTCTCGCCGAGCAAGCTCCTGGTATCGGTCTCCTCACGCTTGCGCTCTATAGCGGCGCCCAGGACATCGGCCACCTCCCGTAAGAAAGAGGCTTCGTCCTCACCGAAAGCGTGCTCCCTGCTCGTGTGGGCACCGAGAACCCCGTAAGGACGCCCACCGACGCGGATAGCGACCGTGATGCCGCCCTTCACACCATGCTCGCGCAGAAGAGGTGGGCCTTCGAAGCGCCTCTCGATTCTCAGGTTATCCACGATCACGGGACCGCGGGAGATCAGGGTGTAGCCTGCCTGGGACTCCAGGCCGGAGCCGACCACAGCGCTGCCCACGTAACCCTCTTTCCAGCCTACCCCGGCGCGCAAGAGCAGCCGGTCTCCGTCGGGGAGCAACTCCAGAACCTCACTGTACTCGACCTGCAGCGCCGCTGCGACCTCCTCAGCAGCCTGGGCCAGGAGTCTTCCCGGCTCCGTCCCGATGAGCGCCGCGAGTCCCAGCCTGCCGGTAACCTCCTGTCGGCGCAGCAGCGTCCTGAGCTCCTCCTCCGTCCCGAAGGCCACCGAATGCCCGAAATCGCTCATACAAGTATCCTACTATCCTGAACGAGCCCGTTCTCCGTACCGCTGGTACTTCTGGACACCGAAAGGGTTCGAGATGTATCGGGCCGGATACGTGGGGCAGCCGTCGTTCGCGATTTCGCGGAGTCCCTGCACGTCGAGGAGGTTCCCAAGTCCGAGCCGGGTTACGGTGAGATCGTCGTCAGGATAGAGGCTTCGGGCCTGTGCTACACCGACATCCACGCCGCTCACGGTGACTGGCCCGTGAAACCCAAGCTGCCGCTCGTCCCCGGCCACGAAGGCATAGGCATCGTGGAGAGAGTCGGCGAGGGCGTCACGGAGGTGCGGGAGGGCGAACGGGTGGCGATGCCCTGGCTCGGCTACGCCTGCGAGTACTGCGCCTCCAGGCGAAAGACCCTGTGCGAACATCAACTCAACACCGGCTACTTCCTCGACGGTGGCCACGCTGAGTATGCGAAAGCTAACGCCAGGTACATTGGCCGGGTGCCCGAGGTCGTAAGCCCTCTGGAGGCCACGCCCCTGACCTGCGCGTGTTACGACAACTGAAACGGGCCTGAGAGAATCACCATCGGGATGCGCCACCGCTGCATCGAAGGTTAGTCCAGGATCGAAGACCAACCGCCGTGCCTAATGCTGCCCCGCAGATCGTCCTGGCGTCGAGTTTGCCACACGAAGGTAGCGGGCAAAGCCCTGGCGAGTTGAGTGCGAAGTCAGACCTACGACAGAACGGAGAAGTCGCGCATGACAGACGATCAAACCCGCCAAGAAGACCCAACACAGCGGCACCAGCAACCGCCGTACCCGGAGCAAGACCAGCGGGACCAGCATCCCGGCCTGGAGCAGGAGATGCAGCCAGATCCCGATTACGGCTACGACAGTTACCAGGGCCACGGCAGATTGGAAGGCAAAAAGGCGATAATTACCGGTGGTGATTCCGGCATCGGACGAGCGGTGGCGCTCGCTTTCGCCCGCGAGGGGGCGGACGTCCTGATCTCCTACCTCGAAGAAGAGGAGCCCGACGCCGACGAGACAGCGCGGATCGTCGAGGACGCCGGCCGCAAGGCCGTGAAGGTGCCAGGGGACATCTCCGGTGAGGCACATTGCCGCTTGGTCGTGGAGCGGGCCGTCGAAGAGTTCGGGCGGATAGACGTGCTCGTCAACAACGCCGCCCACCAGATGACGGTCGAGGGCATAGCCGACGTCTCATCCGAGCTGCTCGACCGCACATTCAAGACCAACATCTATGCCATGTTCTGGCTGGTGCAGGCGGCGTTACCGCACATGCCGCAGGGTGGCTCCATCATCAACGTGAGCTCCATCCAGGCGTACCAACCCTCGCCGCCGCTCCTGCCCTACTCCTCGACGAAGGGCGCGATCATCTCGTTCACCAAGGGGCTGGCGATTGAGATTGTGCAGTACGGGCTCAGGGCCAACTCCGTGGCGCCAGGTCCCGTGTGGACCCCGATCATCCCCGCCTCTATGCCAGGTGACATCGTCTCGCAGTTCGGCGGCACCTCTCCGATGGGCCGCCCCGCCCAGCCCGCCGAGCTCGCCCCAGCCTTCGTCTTCCTCGCCTCCGGGGAGTCCAGCTACGTCAACGGCGAGACTCTGGGTGTAACCGGCGGACAGCCCATGCCGTAGAGGACCGACGTTCAAAGGCGGCGGGTGGAGATGCTATGCTGAATGTGGAGCGTCGGAAGGTAGCTTTTCTTGGGGATCGTCGTCCAGAAGTATGGCGGGAGTTCGGTCGCGACGGCCGATCACATAAAAGCGGTGGCCGAGCGGGTGAAGAAGGCCCGCGACGCTGGTTCTGACCTGGTGGTGACGGTCTCGGCGATGGGCAAACAGACAGACCGTCTCTTGCGTTTGGCTGGCGAGGTCAGCCGTTCTCCCGCGCCCAGGGAGATAGACCAACTCCTCTCTACCGGCGAGCTTCAATCCGTGGCGCTGCTTGCGATGGCGCTTAACGATCGCGGCGTCGCGGCAACGTCCCTTACCGGCTCCCAGGCCGGCATGAAGACCGAGGGCCGCTACGGCTCCGGCGTCATCTCCGAGATACGCCCCGAGCGGCTACGAGGTCTGCTCGCCGAGGGACAGGTCGCCATAGTGGCAGGCTTTCAGGGCACGAACTCGCTCGGCGACGTTATGACCCTGGGACGCGGCGGCTCGGACACCACGGCCGTCGCGCTCGCCGCGGCGCTTGACGCGGATCGCTGCGAGATCTACACCGACGTTGACGGCATCTACACGGCGGACCCGAGGATAGTGCCTGAAGCGCGTAGAATCACTGTCATCTCGCCGTCCGAAATGGCCGAGATGGCCTGGCGCGGGGCCAAGGTCATGCATCCCCGCGCCGTCGAACTCGGGGCGCTCTACGGGGTGGAGATACACGTAAAGAGTTCGTTCGGCGGTGGACCGGGAACCGTTATTACCGGAGGTGAAGATTTGGAGAGGCTGGAGACCAGGGAGACCGTGGCTGGCATCGTCCACGACCTTGACGTTGCACGCGTCGCACTCAACGGCATCCGCACCGGCCCAGGCACCCTGAGCCGCGTCTTCACGCCGCTCGCCGAGCGCGGCATCTCGGTTGACGTGATCGTGGAGAGCGGCATGAAGGATGGCAGGGCCGACGTGGCCTTCACCGTCAGGCGCGGCGACTTCCCCGAGGCACGCGAGGCGATGGAGGAACTGGCCCCCGCACTTGGCGGCCAAGCCGAGGGCGAGGAAGAACTGGGCAAGGTCTCGGTTGTCGGCACCGGGATGCTGAACCGCCCGGGCTACGCGGCCAAGATGTTCGATACTCTGGGCGAGGCTGGTATCCCCATAAGGATGGTCTCGACCTCGGAGATTCAGGTAACGTGCGTTATGAGGGCTGAGGAAGTAGATGGGGCGGTACGCCGTCTTCACGAGAGCTTCGAACTGGAGGAGAGAGATGTTTAGCGGCGCGTTTACGGCACTCGTCACACCTTTCAGAAACGGCGAGGTGGACGTGGAAGCCCTCGAAGGCATGGTCGAGTTCCAGATAGGAAACGGCATCCACGGCCTCGTTCCATGCGGCACCACCGGCGAGACACCGGCCATGAGCGAGGCAGAAGACAGGGTGGTCATAGAGACCGTCGTGCGGGTGGCTAACGGACGCGTTCCAGTCATCGCGGGTTCCGGCTCTAACAGCACGGACATGGCGATCAAATACACCAGGATGGCCGAGGAATCCGGCGCGGACGGCTCACTCCAGGTCGCCCCTTACTACAACAAGCCGACCCAGGAAGGACTGTACCGCCACTTCGCCGCCATAGCCGAGAGCACGAGCCTGCCCCTCGTCCTGTACAACATTCCAGGCCGCACGGGCATCACCATAGAGGCGGATACGATAGCGCGGCTAGCCGAGGTTCCGAACATAGTCGGTGTCAAGGAATCCACGCTCTCGATGAACATGACTAGCGACATCAAGAAGCTGTGCGGCGAAGATTTCGACGTGCTCTCCGGCGACGACCCGGTGACGCTGCCCCTGATGTCCCTGGGTGGAGTAGGTGTGATCTCCGTGTCCTCCAACGTCGCCCCCCGCGCCATGTCGGACATGGTCAACGCCCTCCTGGACGGTGACTTCGAACGTGGCCGCGAACTACACTACGAGCTGCTGCCGCTCTTCCGGGCGCTCTTCGTCGAGTCCAATCCCATCCCAGTCAAGACGGCGGCCTCCCTTCTCGGCCTTTGCTCGGACGAGATGCGCCTGCCGCTCGTCCCGATGGAGGGCGAAAACCTCCGCCACCTCCAGGAGACGCTCGACGCTTCGGCCCACCTCCTCCCCACCCCGGAAGAAGTGTGACGCGGATAGCCGTAATCGGGGCGGCGGGAAGGATGGGGCGTGAGATCTGCCGCTCCGCCCTCAAAGATGATTCTTTCGAGCTGGTCGGCGGGACCGTCCGCTCCGGCTCGAAGGATCTCGGCGCGGACCTCGGCGCGCTTTGCGGCCGGGACAAGTCGGGCGTCGCCGCCACCGAAGATCCGCCCGGAAACGTCGAAGTCCTCATAGACTTCACGAGTCCCGAAGCCACCGTCGAGCATCTCGCCTACGGCAAACCTGTCGTCATCGGCACCACGGGACTGAACGGCGAGCAACACGCGAAGGTCGAGGAGGCCATGAAAACCGTCCCCATCGTCCTCGCCCCGAACACGAGCGTCGGGGTGAACCTGCTGCGAGAGGTGGTACGCGAGCTTTCGGAGAAGCTCGGCCCGGACTACGACATCGAGTTGGTCGAGGCGCACCATCGCAACAAGAAGGACGCCCCTTCCGGCACGGCGCTGTTTCTGGGACGGGCGGCGGCGGAGGGGCGCGGAAAAGGACTGGACGAAGTCGCGACCTATGGACGGGAAGGCGCGGTGCCGCGGCAAGAAGGTGAGATTGGGATTCACGCCATCCGGGGCGGGGCGGTAGTCGGGGAGCATCGCCTGACCTTCTACGGGCTCGGAGAGGAGATCGAGGTGACGCACCGCTCCCTCTCCCGCCAGACATTCGCCACGGGCGCTCTGCGGGCCGCGCGGTTCGCCGCCTCCGCGCAGCCGGGGCTGTACTCGATGCGGGACGTTCTGAACGGTCGTTGAGCCTACCTACGGACGGTGTGCTAGCATCGAGTTGAGGTGATCTCTCATGTCCACGCGCACTCAGAACATGACCGCCGATGAGTTGCTCCGGTTACCCGGCGATGACGGACGCCACGAGCTCATCCGGGGAGAGTTGCGGACCATGACGCCAGCCGGCAACTCGCACGGGCGTATTGCCATGCGCGTTGCTTCGCCGCTCTTCCAGCACGTCGAGGAGAGAGGGCTCGGGGTCGTGTACGCGGCGGAGACGGGCTTCATCCTCGCGAGAAACCCCGACACGGTGCGCGCGCCGGATGTGGCTTTCGTTAGCCGCGAGCGCCTCGAAGAAGTTGGGGAGACGGAAGGGTACTGGCCCGGAGCGCCGGACCTGGCGGTCGAGGTGGTCTCACCCGGCGACACCTACGCCGAGGTCGAGAGCAAGGTGGCGGAATGGCTCCGGGCTGGCAGCCGAATGGTGATCGTGGTCGACCCATCCAACCTCGTTGTGAAAGTCCACCGCAGCCCTGCCGAGGTCGAGACCCTCACCGAAGCCGACGAGATCGAAGGTTCGGACGTTGTCCCTGGATGGCGCATGCCCGTGCGAAGGCTTTTCGCGTAACCCCGGAACGTATACTCGACACATGAACCGGGAGATACGGCGTGCGCTTGTGATCGAAGCTGCATATGCAGAGGAATACGAGAATGGGATCGCGTGGGCGCTGCACGCTCTCGAAGAAGGCGCGGATTCGGAAAGCCTGCGTGTTCTGGCGAGCCTCGCCCTGGAGAAACACCGCAGCCCGTGGGAGGTTGATGCCCTCTTTCGGCGGAGCTTGAAAGAGTTGAGGTGGCCGTCCCTACAACGCTCAGACATTCCTCGGCAGCGCGCCCGTGAACTATGCGAGGACTTCCTGTCAGGTTGTTTGTCCCCGAGAAGGCTAACCGATGAGTTGGACCGGATAGCAGTCGAACTGGATTTTCCGCCCGACCTGTCTGCATGGGCGGAATTGGACGCTTGCTGGGGTTTGATCGGCCTCTTCCACCCCGACGAAGCGGCACTGGAAGAAGACATCCGGCAGGAGGCTCGCGCCTTTATCGCCGCCACGCCGAAGAAGTTCTACTAGCCTCGCCTTCAGGTCGCGTTCATCCCGTGGCGACGAAGGTATACGGTTACAGTTCCGCTACCTCCGGGATGATCTCCCGCCCGAACCTCTCAAGCGGCTCGACATCTTGTACGTTCGGCATGTTGAAGATGAGGTGTTCGATGCCTGCCTCGTTGAACTCGCGGCACATCGAGATCACCTCGTCAGCAGACATGCCATCGGAGGCGAGCTTGACAGTCCCGAGGGCCGTCTTTTCGATGTCGTCGTAGTCGCGTCCGACGTCCTCGCAGTGGCCCTTGAGCACGTCGAGCTTGTGACGGACGGTGTCCGCGCCGCCGTAGGTGAAGAGATTGCAGGCGTCAGCGTACTGGGCGACGAGGCGTAGCGTCTTTCGTTCGCCCATGCCCCCGATCATGATCTTGGGATGCGGGTCGGAGACCGCAAGCGGATGGTTCATGGTTTCGGCTAGCTGGTAATGTTTGCCCTCGTACGGAGCGCCTTCATCTGAAGACCACATCTGGTGGGCTATCTGGAGCGCCTCCTCCAGCCGCTCGAAGCGCTCGCCCGTCGATGGGAAAGGCACGCCGAGCCCCTGGGACTCCCGCTCGTACCATCCTGCCCCGATCCCGAGGTACGCACGTCCGCCCGAGAGAACGTCGAGCGTCGTCGCCGTCTTGATGAGGATGCCCGGATAACGGTACTGCACGCCAGTGACCAGCGTCCCGAGCTTTGCCCGTTCGGTGATTCCGGCCAGATAACTCAGGGCGCTGTAGCCTTCGAGCATCGGTTCCTCGGCGTCGCCGACGGGATCTATCTGAAAGAAATGGTCCATCACCCAGAGGCTCGCGAACCCGGCTTCGTCCGCCGTTCTGCCTATATGCGCGAACTTCGGGCCTATCGAGCCCGGAGCATCCGGCCATGTAAACCTCGGTATTTGTAGTCCGATCCGCACGTGACTCCTCCAACTCCTGTTGGGATTGCTCAGCGTGAGTATCTTACCCAGGAGAACCCATGAACAAGCCTTCACCCCGACTCGGTACGCACATCCGACGTTTACATGGCCGGGGAGTTCAGACAGCATCTCCCCATTGTGGATGCCAGGAAGGGGAACACGATGCACATTGGCCTCACCCCCGGCAGCAAGTCTACTGGACTGAGGATTTACATACCTAGCACTGTCATGTATAGTGCTGCTATGTATAGTGGAGTTAGAGTTCGTTAGTGGCGCGTGAAATCATGGAGATCAACAAAGACCTGATAGCCGCTTCCTCGACGCCGATCGTCCTGGCGATCCTGGCCGAAGAGGACAGCTACGGCTACGCCATCCTCAAGCGAGTTCGGGAGTTGTCCGGAGGGCGTATGGAGTGGACGGATGGGATGCTCTACCCTGTTCTGCATCGGCTCGAGCGGCTCGGCCACGTCGAGCCGCGGTGGGAAGTTGCGGAGAGCGGTCGCCGTCGCAAATACTACCGGATCACGCCCGG
>JACDAR010000238.1 GCA_013695335.1 Rubrobacter sp. | reverse complement strand
CGCGCAGGGCGTCCGCCAGGTTGCAGACGGCAAGGCTGGTGCCAAAGACGCTGCCTGACTCCCGGGCCACGGCGAGGGCCTGCTCGCTCAGTAGCGCTGCCCGCTCGTAGTCTCCCTGCAGGTAGGCCACGGCCCCAAGCTCGCGCAGCGGGCCATGCGTGCCTTTTCCGTGTCCCAGGTGACGGTACAGGGCCAGGCTCTCCTCATACTGCGCGGCAGCATGGTCGTAGTCTCCGTGGCGGGCGGCAAGCATACCTGATACCAGTTGCAGAAATGCCCAATTACGCTCGGGTAGCCCGGCTTCTTCCGTACCGCCATGAGCCGGTTTGTCTTTCGGTTCGCCCATCGCCAGTATCGCCTCCAACCACCTGCGGCCTTCGCCGGGGTGGTGGGTGGCCCAGAACCGCCACAGCATCGTCCCGAAACGCGCCCCGATCTCCACCTCCCTGTTCTGGACCGCCCAGCGTAGCGCCGCCCGCAGGTTGTCGTGTTCCTCTTCAAGCCGCGTCCACCACCACTCTTGTTGGGTTTGCGCGATGGCTTCAGGCTGGGTCGCCTCGGCCAACGCCAGGTAGTGCAGCGCGTGCGCCCGCTGGATTTCCCCGGCTTCGCCATCTGACCCTAGACGTTCCGTAGCGTACTCCCGGATCGTCTCCAGCATGGTGAAGCGCGGTTCCCCGTCCTCAGGATCCGATGAAGCTTCGGATCCCGACACGAGCAGGCTGTTGTCCACCAGGGATGCCAGCGTCTCCAGAATGTTCAATGCCCGATCTTCTGTCCCGCAGACGATCTCCACTGCTTCCAGCGTGCAGCCTCCGGCGAAGACGGAGAGCCGCCTGAACAGTACCTGCTCGTCCTCGGAGAGCAGGTCGTAGCTCCAGGCTATCGCGTCGCGCAGCGTCCGCTGGCGCTCGGGGAGATCCCGCGCTCCCCCCGCGAGTACCTGCAACCTGTGGTCAAGCCTGTCCAGCAGCGCCCGCGGCGGGAACAGCTTAACGCGCGCGGCAGCCAGCTCTATTGCAAGCGGCAATCCATCTAGCCGCTGACAGATCTCCGAGATCGTGACCATGTTTGCGTCGGTGAGCTCGAAGGCGGGCGCGACGGCCCTGGCGCGCTGGCAGAAGAGCTCCATGGCCGCAGGTCGAGCGGATACGCTGGCTGATGCTGAAGCGGGTTCCGTGGCGGGAAGGGGCGCCAGGGGAAACTGATACTCACTCGTCAGGCGTAACGGCGCCCGGCTCGTCACCAGTACCGTCAAGCCCGGACACGCGCCCACGAGGTCCGCCGCCAGGGGAACTGCGTCCAGCAAGTGCTCGAAGTTGTCGAGCACCACCAGCATACGCCTGTTCTTCAGTTGATCCTTCAAAGTTTCTACCAGCGGCCGTCCCGCCTTTTCACCTATCCCGAGCGCCCTGGCGAGAGCAGACGGGATCATAGCCACATCCCTGAGGTATGACAGGGGCACGAAAGCGACCCCATCGACGAACTTCTCCCGCGAGCGCCCGGCCGCCTCGACGGCAAGCCGGGTCTTGCCGACGCCGCCGGGTCCGGTCAGGGTCAACAGCCGCACTTCATCCCGCGCAAGTAGATCCACGACGGTCATCACCTCGTGTTCACGTCCGACCAGCGGCGTCAGAATCGCGGGAAGGTTATGGCGGAAGGGCTCCGCCGTAGCGCGGCTGGCGACTTGCCTACGGGCCGCCGATTCGAACTCGGCGAGGTCCTGCCCTTCCAGCCCGAGTGCTTCCGCCAGTTTCTGTACGGTATAGGCATGCGGACGCCGCTCTCCGCGCTCCAACAGGCCGATGGCCTGGGGGGTCAGGCCCGTCCTGTTGGCCAGGTCTTCCTGGGTGAGAAAGGCAGAGACCCTGTAGAGCCGAAGTAGACCCCCGAATGTAGGTTCGGAATCAGTGTCCACTTCTCTTACCTTCTGCCCCGGCGTCGCCAGCATCACCCGATGACATCGTAGCACGCAATTGTTTGGCGGTTGTTTGGGTGAACGTTTCTGTTGTCGCTGGGGATGAGAAGGTGAAAGGAGCACGATATGGGACGACACGAAATATGGCAAGCATGAAGCTTCCACCCCAGATCCGCAACCGCCAATAAGGGATCGGGGCGAAGAACAGGGTGGGCTCTCAGGAAGACGGAACATCAACCAGAAGAGCACCGAGAGGAGGTGAGAGTGATGCAAGAGAGTTGCTACTGCGGCAGGACGGGTGAGATCACGGCCCGTGAGCCTGTCGTTATGAGAGATGGTGGAAGGGCGCTCAGGTGTCCTGACTGCGGCCATCTGGACCGCATCGACTGGCTCCCTGAAGACGTCAGACGGCACATCTTCGATGAGGCCGAAAGTCGGCAAGCTAAAGTGGCCTAGGGGATGCTACCGCTCGAGCCAGGCTACTTCCTGTAGCCCATTCCATAAGAAAGAAGAAACGTGACGATCATACAAAACGAAGCGACCAAAGCGAAGCAGGCCGAAGCGCTGCGCTCCCGATTCAGGGGAGCGCTGCTACGGCCGGGTGAATCAGGCTATGAGGAGGCGCGTGCCGCCTGGAACCTCAACGCTCACCAGAGCCCCGCCCTCGTCGTCATGGCCGAAGGCGCCTCCGACGTGCTAGAAGCCGTACGACTGGCCCGCGACGAAGGTCTCGGCGTCGGGGTGATGGCTACAGGCTACGGCGTCGCCGCGCCAGCCGACGGCGGAGTCCTCGTCAACACCTCGCGCATGAAGGGCGTACACGTTGACCCGGAGACCCAGACCGCCCGCGTCGAGGCGGGCGTGAAGTGGGCGGACGTGATCCCCGTAGCCGCGGCGCATGGGCTCGCGGGATTGCCGGGATCCAGCACCCAGGTCGGAGTCGTAGGCTACACGATGGGCGGGGGCTTCGGATGGCTGGGTCGCAAGTACGGCTTCGCGGCAGACTCCGTCAAGGAGGCGGACGTGGTGACCGCTGACGGCGAGCTGGTGAAGGTCAGTGCCCACGAGAATCCGGATCTCTTCTGGGGATTGAAGGGCGGTGGGGGGAACTTCGGGATCGTGACCTCGCTGGAGTTCGCGCTCTATCCCATCACCCACGTCTATGGCGGCAACCTCTTTTATCCTGTCGAGAGGGCCCGGGAGGTTCTGGAATTGTACGCCGAATGGAACAAGACGCTCTCGGACGAGATGATGTCGGCTGCCACTTTTCGCAATTTCCCGCCGCTGCCCATGATCCCCGAACCATTCCGAGGCCGGTCATTCATAGCCGTGCGCGGCTGCTACTGCGGCGGAGATCTCGGGGAGGGCGAAGAGGTACTCAGGCCAGTCCAAAGGGCGTTGGGGGAGCCGGAGATCGACACGTTCGCGGTCATGCCGGCGGCGGCGATGGACTCGATCAGCATGGACCCGGTAAGCCCGATAGGCGCCTACTCGCACTCCGAAATGCTGCGCGATCTGTACCCCGGAACGATCGAGACGCTCATCGGGCTTGCTGGGGTTGGCTCCAACTCGCCCCTGATCATGCTCGAGCTGCGTCAACTCGGCGGGGCGCTCTCCAGTCCTCCATCGAAGCTGAGCCCCATGGGACATAGCGGCGCCCGGTTCACGATGAACGCCATCGGGGCGACGTTTTCATCGGAGATGGCGCCGCCGCTCAAGGCATACCTGGCCCATGTGGCCGAGGCCATCAGGCCACACGCAAGCGGCGCCACCTACATCAATTTCATGGACCTCGACAGTGCAACCCCAGCGCGTGTGAAGGCCGCGTACTCGTCCATCGACTGGAAGCGTCTGGTTGAGATCAAGGATAAGTACGATCCGGACAATACCTTCCGCTTCAACCGCAACATCCCGCCTTCAGCAGCCGCGTCGGGCAGTGCGACGTGATCATGGGCCGGTCAGAGGATCATTCGGTCCTGACTCCCTCTCCGATGGAGGGCGTGCAGAGATCGATTTCCTCCACGGCCCACCGGGGCGATTGATGGCACGATCTGGCGAACTACAGGATAAACGCGAACGATAGCCCGAGCCGGAACTCCGGCCGGGGAGAAAGGAAAGGCAACTGATGACGAAGATACTGGTGACCGGGGCTACGGGCAACGTGGGCCCTCATGTGGTCCGAGAATTGCTGGAGCGAGGTGTGTCCGCTCGTGCTTTCGTGCGCGACGTGGGCAAGGCCGAGAAGATGCCAGGCGACGGCTTCGAGCTTGCGTCAGGTAACTTCGCGGACGAGGGTTCGATCCGTGCCGCGATGGAAGATGTGGACGCCATCTTCCTCGCCTGCGCCAACGATCCGCGGCAGGTCGAGTACGAGACCCGCGTTATCGACGCGGCACAGGAGACCGGGGTGCGCCGGATCGTGAAGCTCTCCGCGCTCGGGGCGGAGATCGGGGCGCGTGTAGCATTCTGGGATTGGCACGGAAGGATCGAGGAGTATCTGCGGGCGTCGGGGATTCCAGCCGTCGTATTGCGGCCCACCTTCAGCATGACGAACCTGCTCGGCTCGGCGGAACAGGTCAGGCACGCAGGGAGCCTGTTCCTGCCGGCTGGGGGAGCCAGTATCTCGATGGTAGACCCCAGGGACGTTGCAGCGGTCGCCGCCGTCGCCCTCACCGAGTCCGAGCATGATGGAAAGACTTACGCGCTTACCGGACCAGAGGCGATCACCTTAGAGCGCGTGGCGGAAGAGCTCTCCGCCGTGGCGGGCCGACGCGTACAATATGTCTCGGTACCCGACGAGGCGGCCCGTGGGAGCATGATCGAAGCTGGTATGCCGGAGTTCGTAGCGGGGCAGATCGTTGCGGTGTTCGGAATCCTGCGGAGTGGCGCCCAGGCACAGACCACCAGCGCCGTGCGCGACCTGACCGGTCGCGAGCCCTACAACTTCGCTAGGTTTGCCCACGATCACGCCTGGCTCTTCCAGCATGCTGGCGCTGGAGAACCGGTTGAGGTGTGATCGCGCAACCCCGAGAAGAAACCTGGCTCCTGTTGCGGTGGCTGGCAGGTAGGATTCACCATCGCTCTGTGCTTTTACAGCGAGATAAGAAACGCGCGGACACTCTTTCAGGAG
>JACDAR010000226.1 GCA_013695335.1 Rubrobacter sp. | reverse complement strand
CCGTCGAGGTGCGCTCGGGAGAGTTCGAGGTCTTCAGAGACGCCGAGGTCACGGCCGAGAAGGTACTCGCCTCGCGTGCGCTCCCGATGATGTTTCAGGCCGTGCGAATCGCGACGATGGGGTGTACTGGGACGGCCTGTTCTCGCAGAACCCTCCCATAAGGGACTTCATGAGGGAGTTCCCCGACGCCGACACCAAGCCCGACGAGATATGGTTGATCCAGATAAACCCCCAGCGCCGGGAGCACGAGCCGGAGGCGATTGCGGACATACTGAACCGGCGCGGGGAGTTGGCGGGCAACCTCTCGCTCCACCAGGAGATAGACTTCCTCGGCGAGATCAACGGCCTGCTCCCTTACCTCCCGAAAGAACGCTACAAGTACATCGAGGTGCGCAAGATCGAGATGCTCCGGGAGCTTGACGCCGCCTCGAAGATGGATCGCCGACCTTCCTTCATCCGCGAGATGTTCGCTTACGGTGAGGGGCAGACCGAAGGGTTCTTAGAAGGGGTGTCGTAGCCCACCGCTATTTATCCAACCGCGGGTAAGGTCGTTTCTCGGGAATGAGTGGCTTTATGCATCAAGCGGGGAGCTTGCAGCCCGACCCGGAGTTGCGAGCCCGACCGTTTACGAACGACGACGCGCCTTTACCAGGAAGCTGCGCGGCACGCCAGGTATCTCCCGGGGTGCTACTGGCCTGGTCCACCGCCCGTAGTTTGCCCCCGCTTCTCCGGGCTGCGTCACGTTCGCTTCCCAGCCGTGGCCTGCCAGTAGTGCCTCCGGAACGTTTGTCCCGAACCGTCCCCGCGCACCTCGCCAGGCGAGGGCGGACAGTTGCGGCCACGCCATCGGGGAGAACAACAGGTTCCTGTTCATGAGGTCCAGACCGAGGAGGCTGCCGGTGGCCGTTAGCGTTGTTACCTTATCCAGTAGACCGTGGACGGCGGCTTCGGGCAGGTAGAAGAGGAGTCCTTCTATGAGCCAGACCGACGGTTCCTCGGCTTTGTAGCCGGCGGCGAGGAGCGCCTCGGGCCAGGTCTCTTCCTTCAGGTTCACCCTTACCGTGCGCCGCTCGCAGCTCTCTCTGGCTCCGGCGGCCTCGATCACGGCTTCTTTGGTGTCGAGCACCTCGGGCAGGTCCATCTCGTAGAGCCGGGTACCGGACGGCCAGTCCAGGCGGAAGGCTCTGGTGTCCAGACCGGCCGCCGCGAGAACCACCTGGCGCACCCCGGATCTCTCACAGGCGTCCAGCAGGAAGTCGTCGAAGAAGCGGGTGCGGATCACGGCGTACAGCCCCGGTCCGCCCGAGCCTCCGGCGGGCTGCATGCGCTCCAGCCAATCGAAACCTTCGGGACCGGCCAGAGACGCGCCCTCGCGGCGGCCATCCACCGCAACGTCGGAGCTACGAGGTTATTCTGAGACTCCAAGTCCACTATCGCCGGGAGGCTTCAGAAGCGTCCGAGCAGGCTCCCGAGCGGGGCGCGAGCGGGGCGCGAGCCAGTTCCGCATGCGGGGCCAGAGGTCTTCGGCCCCCGGCCCGGCGAACATGCCCACGTGCCCGGCGTCCAGTGACACAGACTCCTTGTCCGTGGAGCGGGCGAGGGCGGTCGTGGCCTTTGTCTGGGAGGGCGGGACGACGTAGTCCCACTTGCCCGAGATGTTTAGCACGGAGCACTCGATGTTCGAGAGGTCTACCCGATGTTCGCGCAGCTCCACCTCGCCCTTGACGAGCTTGTTGCGCTGGTAGAAGTCCTTGACCCACCTTCGCAGGGTCTCGCCCGGGAACGGCGCGGCGTCGTCTACCCACTCGCTCGCCGCGAGCCACGAACGCAAGGAGACGTCCCGCTCGGCCAGCTCCCGAATGTTCCCCAACGCCGCGTCGTAGATGCCGGATCTACCGCCGAAGCCGCAGGCGGCGGCGCCAAAGGCTGTAGCCCGCATGGAAGCCGCCATGTTTATGACTTGGGCGGCGAGGTCCGTCGGCAGGTTCCCGAGGAACTTCGGCACTATCGCCGGATCGAAGTACGCCCCGCTGGTGCTGCTCATGTACGACCACATCCCGAGAGGCTCGGGGTTCCGGGGGGCGAAATCCGTTGGCGCGGAGAGCAGAACGAGGTTCTTGATGCTCTCCGGGAACAGGGCGGCGTACATGGCGCTCAACGTTCCGCCCTGAGACTGCCCGAAGAGGCTGACCTCCTCGGCGCCCGAGAGCTCGCGGATCTTCTGGACCGAGCCGTGCATGTAATCGAGGACGAAGTCCTCTAGCGAGAGCCCCGCGTCCTCGGCCCGGAGATACCGAAGTCCAGCATATAGACGTCGAAGCCATCCCCGGTCAGGTACTCGACGAGGCTGTTGCCCGCCACCAGGTCAAAGACGTAGGGCTTGAGCACGAAACCATAGGTCAGGAGGATGGGTATGGGGTGACGACCCTCGATACCGCCTCCGGCGGTCTCCTCGGGGCGCCGGTAGCGGTAGAGCTGGGCCTTATTCCTGGTCCAGACCACATCCCTGGGCGTGGCCCCCGTCTCGACCCCGATCTCCTCCAGGAGTATGTGCGTACCCGTGGCGTACTTCTTCGCCCGGATCGTCACCGGGTCATCGTAGTCGTTGATCCCCATCAGACCGAAGCCACACCCGTCCAACGGGCTGCCTCCCTCATGACCCTGATGGTAGTGTTTTGCCTCCTGCACAGCAGTGAGATTGCGGTTTATGCTCGCTGTCCCGTTTCTGAACATCTTTGTACTCTCCTTCGTACCCGTGTTGTTCACAGTAGTGCCTGGTTTGGACAAGACAGACACAATGTGCAGTTTACATATATATGCTGAACTTTAAACCTGCTGATAGGTTGGAAGGCTGCTAGTGAACTTCCGATCCTGGTAACTCAAACTCACCGCCGAAGATAACGTTGTTGGCTATTCCGCCAACCAAGCCGACTGCAACAACGAGAATCCATTCGTACATCATCCTATGGTAAGCGATTGCAAGCACGTCACGCTACTCTTGAGGGTATATGCTTTCGGATTTCCGCCGCGCCGCTGCTCTTTCCTCATCCACCTCCATAATGCGTTCTTCGATCACCCGGCCGTCGAAGTCTGGGACGAGTGTGAGGGCCTGAGGCCCATCGGCCACAACACGGTCCAGCATCTTCCTCGATGGTAAATTGGGGACAGAGTCCAGTGTCACGGAACAAGCTCTGACTACGGATAAGATCGTTATGCACCATCTTATCGACGGGAGGGAGGCTTCATGGCGTCGTTGCCGGAAGAGTCGTTCCGGCGCGCCGACGAGTCGCCAGACGAAGAGTTCTACCGGGCGCCCCGGTTCGTCACCCACATAGACGACCGTGCCATAGCGACCGTCACGCAACTGTACAGGGAGCATTTCCCAGAGGGCGGAGCGGTGCTCGACCTGATGAGCAGTTGGATCTCCCA
>JACDAR010000221.1 GCA_013695335.1 Rubrobacter sp. | reverse complement strand
CGCGACCTCCCAGCTGTCGAGGTGATGGAGGCTCATCTCTCGCGGATTGAGCGAGTGAACCCGGAGGTGAACGCCATCGTCACCCTCACCCCCGAGGAGGCGATGGACGCGGCCCATGACGCTGACGAGCGGCTGGCGCGCGGGGAGCAGGTCGGGCCGCTGCACGGTTTGCCAGTGGCCCACAAGGATCTCGTGCCGACGAAGGGCGTTCGGACCACGTTCGGTTCGAGGGTGTACCGGGATCACATCCCGGTACACGACGCGCTCATAGTGGAGCGGCTGCGCGAAGCTGGCGCCATCATGGTCGGCAAGACGAACACCCCTGAGTTCGGCGCTGGCTCCCAGACCTTCAACGAAGTATTCGGTGAGACAAAAAACCCGTACGACACCACGAAGACCTGCGGCGGCTCAAGCGGCGGGGCCGCCGTCTCCCTTGCCTGTGGGATGCTCCCCATCGCCGATGGGAGCGACGTGGGCGGTTCCCTCCGCAACCCTGCCTCCTTCTGCAACGTGGTCGGGATGCGACCGTCCGTAGGAAGGGTTCCCTCGTGGCCCGTCATCGCGGCCTGGTTCCCGCTCGCCGTCGAGGGGCCGATGGCCCGCACTGTGGACGATGTCGCACTCATGCTCTCAGCGATGGCAGGCTCGGATCCCCGCTCGCCAGCCTCCCTCCCCGAACCGGGTGAGACATTCGCCGACCCGCCGGAACGAAACTTCTTGGGCGTCCGTATAGCGTGGAGCCAGGATCTCGGTGGTGTGCCGGTAGATCCACGCGTAACGTCTGAGCTGGAGGCCGTGCGTCCTGTCTTCGAGGATCTGGGTTGCATAGTCGAGGCAGGGGAGCCTGACTTTTCGGGGGCTGATGAGATCTTCATGACATGGCGGGCCTGGTACTACGAGCTCAGCTACGGACACCTTCTCCAAGATCACCGCGACGAGATGAAGGACACCGTAGTCTGGAACATTGAGGAGGGGCGGAAGCTGACAGGGCCGCAACTCGGGCTGGCTGAGAAGAAGCGTACTGAGCTATTTCATCGCGTTCGGAAGTTCATGGAAGCATACGAGTTCCTGATCCTACCCGTGTCCCAGGTTCCGCCCTTCGACATCGAGCAGCCGTACGTCACGGAGATAAACGGTGTCGAGATGGGCAACTACATCGAGTGGATGAAGTCCTGTTACTACGTCACGGTTACGGGGCTGCCCGCGATCTCGGTTCCATGCGGCTTCACCCCAGAAGGCTTGCCCGTCGGGGTGCAGATCGTGGGCCGGTATCGGGACGACCTCGGCGTACTCCAACTCGCCCGCGCCTTCGAACAGGTCACCGGCTTCGGGGAGAGCCGCCCGCCGCTCGCGGAATAGCGTGCTCAGTTCAGCGGGAGCATCACCTTGTCGCGGAAAACCTGGCGCTCCGCCAGCCTCTCGTGGTATGCCTCAAGGTTCGGTATCGGCGGGCGCTCGACTGGTAGTTGCAGCCAGCGGTAGATGGAGACGCCGAGCGGGATGTCAGCCATCGTGAAAGCATCCCCAAGCGCATAATCGCGGCCTTCCAGATGATTTTCGAGGATATCCCACGTGGCGGCCGTCCGTTTCCTGGCTGTTTCGATGGCTGCTTCATCGCGTTCTTCGGGGGGAGTCCGGATCAAACCCAAAAACACGGGGCGCAGGGCGACCCAGAGAGTACCGAGTTGCCAGTCCATCCAGCGGTCGGCGTCGGCCCGTTGTTGCGGGTTCTCCGGGTAGAGCGTGCCGCCGTGTTTCGCTGACAGGTAGCGGACTATGGCGTTGGATTCCCACAGAACGAAACCGTCGTCTGAGATGGTCGGGACGAGGGCGTTCGGGTTCATGGCGAGGTACTCGGGGTCGCCGGTCCCCCCGAACGGGCCTCCAACGTCTATGCGCTCGTACTCGACGCCGAGCTCGTCGCAGCACCACAGAACCTTCTGAACGTTGATTGAGTTCGCCCTGCCCCAGATCTTCAACATAATCGAATATCCTCCCCACGTCGAAACCAGCGAAGCCGTGATCTCTCACCAGCCCGCCAGTATGGCGGAACAGACCTCCGAAGCGGCGCCCCTGACCACCCCCGTCTGCTGCAACGCGCCGGATTATACATTGCGGCATAACGCCGGATCTGCTTGTCACACCCTGGCGGGTACCGTAGGCTGCACGGGTAATACCAGGGTGGGCTTTCAGTACAGGGAGCCGTAGTGAATGGAGGGTTTGGCCTTTGCTGGCGCTCGAGAAGATGAAGGTGTTGGATCTTACGCAGGTTATGGCGGGACCGTTCTGCTGCCAGATACTGGCTGACATGGGCGCGGACGTGACCAAGGTGGAGCCGCGCGAGACGGGCGAGAGCGCGAGGCGATCCATGGGCTTCAGGATGGAGCACGGCGAGGACACGGCGGCCTTCGTCGCCATCAACCGCAACAAGAAGAGTATGACGCTCAACCTCAAAAAAGAGGCGGGGCGCGAGATCTTCTACAAACTGGCCCGTGATGCCGACGTTCTGGTCGAGAATTACAGGCCAGGCGTCACGAAGAAGCTCGGCGTGGACTACGAGACGCTAAAAGAGATCAACCCCCGCATCATCTACGCCAGCGTCTCGGGTTTCGGCCAGACGGGCCCATACGCCATGCGCGCAGGCTACGACCTCATAGCCCAGGGCATGTCAGGGGTGATGAGCGTGACCGGCGAGCCTGGCGGACCGCCCGCCAAATGCGGCGTCCCGATCGGTGATCTATCAGCCGGCATGTTCTGCGCCATCGGCGTCCTCTCCGCGTACATAGCCCGCGAGGAAACTGGCCGGGGCCAACACATAGACACCTCGCTCTTCGAGGGCGCGCTGGCGCTCTCGATCTGGGAGACGGCCGAACTCTGGGCCTCGGGACGTATCCCGAAGCCTTTCGGCTCAGCCCACCGCCTTACCGCCCCCTATCAAGCTCTGAAAACCAGTGACGGATACATAAACGTCGGGGCAAACACCCAGCGGTTGTGGGCCCGTTTGTGCGAAGCCATCGGGCGGGAAGGGTTGATCGAAGACCCACGCTTCGATACCAACGATCTCAGGATGGAGAACCGCGCCGAGCTGGCCGAAGAGTTGGAGAAGACCCTCGCCGAAAAAACGACTGACGAGTGGGTGGACATCCTGCTCGACGCCGGGTTCCCTGCGGCGCCGATCCACAACTATCAGCAGGTATTCGAGGACCCGCACACCATCGCGCGCGGGATGATGGTGGAGATGGATCACCCAATCGAAGGCAGGGTGAAGGGACTCGGCATCCCTGTGAAGCTGAGTGAGACGCCGGGGAGCATCCGTCGTCCCGCACCCCTGCTCGGCGAGCACACGGAGGAGACGCTCTCCGGTCTCGGGTATTCTGGGGAGGAGATAGCCGACCTCCGGGAGAGGAAAGTCATATGATCGAGACCGAACAACTCCTTTTCGAACGCCGGGGCGCCACAGCCCGCGTCACCTTCAACCGCCCCGAGGCGCGCAACGCGATGACCTGGGAGATGTACGAAGCCCTCCACGAAGTATGCGAGACGGTGGACGCGGACGATGGGATCCGGGTTCTCGTCCTGCGCGGGGCCGGAGACAGAGCCTTCGTGGCTGGCACGGACATCAAGCAGTTCCGCGAGTTCGAGTCAGGCGAGGACGGCATCGTCTACGAGGAACGCATGGAGCGCGTCATCGGGCGATTGGAGCAGGTCCGCAAACCCGTCGTCGCCGTGATAGACGGCTACGCCATCGGCGGAGGTCTGTCTATTGCCTCAGTGAGTGACCTGAGAATCTGCACTCCCGAAGCCAGGTTCGGGATGCCCATAGCCCGCACCCTCGGGAACTGTCTCTCCATAAAAAACTACGCAAGGATGATGACGCTCCTCGGCCCGGCGCGCACGAAAGCCCTGATCTTCACGGCCACCACATTATCCGCCGAGGATGCGTTGTCCGCCGGGTTTGCCACCGAGGTAGTGCCGCGCGAGAACATAGATGAGCGGGTGGACGAGCTGTGCGCCTCGCTCGCCTCCCACGCCCCGATCACCATGCGCGCCACCAAAGAGGCCCTGCGCCGCCTGACGCTCGCCGGGATGCCCGAAGCTGACGACCTCGTGCGGGAGACGTACGGCAGCCACGACTTCCACGAAGGCGTCGCGGCCTTCACCGAGAAGCGACGCCCGGAATGGCAGGGTCATTAGTGGCCCGCGAAGAGGGCTGCATCTTCTGTAAGATCATCGCTGGCGAGCTACCTTCGAGCAAGGTCTACGAAGATGATACCTGCGTCGCGTTCCTTGACGTGGCCCCGATCCGTCCGGGCCACACCCTCGTCGTCCCAAAAAACCACGCTCCCAGCCTCGCCAAACTGGACCCGGAGATCGGGGGCCATCTCTTTCAGACAGGCCAGAACGTCGCCGCCGCGCTGTACGGTGGCATCGGGTGCGACGGCGTCAGCGTTTTCCTAGCGGATGGCGCGGCGGCCGGGCAAGACGTTTTTCACTCCCATATGCATCTCCTGCCGCGCTTCGAGGGTGACGGGCTGGGGTCCGCTTTCCGGGCGGACGAGGAGAAGATGGCTTCCCGCGAGGAGTTGGAAGGGGTCGCTGAAAAGATCAAGAGTTCGTTCAAGGCAACGTAAGGAGGAGTTACCCTTGAAGAATCCATTCTTCGGCGCGCTCGACGGGCACAGGCCCGACATCGCACCTGATGCCTTCATCGCGCCAGCGGCGGTAGTTGTCGGGAGGATCAGGATCGGGGCGCGCTCCAGCGTTTGGTACGGGAGCGTACTTCGCGGCGACGAGGAGGAGATAGTCGTCGGTGAAGATACGAATGTCCAGGATCTCTCCCTGTTGCACGCCGATCCCGGCTTCCCTGCGGTGCTCGGCGACCGGGTTACGATAGGGCACAGGGTCATCGTGCATGGGGCGACAGTCGAGCACGACGTGCTAATCGGGATGGG
>JACDAR010000217.1 GCA_013695335.1 Rubrobacter sp. | reverse complement strand
CATGTACGAATTGGATCAGGCAAGGATCTCGCGCGGCAAATTTCTCGGCTTTGGGTTGTCGGCGGCCCTGATTTCTTCCGGGGTTGCGCCGTTCGTCGCCAAAGCGCAGACTGTGAATTTCGGTGCGGCAACGTCCGGCAAGCTCAGCGATTATTGTCGTGGCGACGGCAGCGACGAGACGTATCAGATCAGGCAGTGCCTAAAAGAACACATGTATGTCGAGATAGACGAACCCCCTGGAGGCGTGGGGTACGGATTTCACATAAATGGAACTGACGGGGGCCTATTGCTCAGGAGCGGCCAAGAGATAAACGGCCGGGGGGCCAACAGTAAGCTCTTGCGGGTAGGGAGATGGGAGAGAAACAAAATAGGTCTCAGGAACAAAGACAGGATCAACGGCAACTCTTCGATAAAGCTGAACAACGTATACATAGAGGGCTTTCGCAACAGATCAGACATCCCCGATCTCGATTCAGAATCCGATTCGTCGGGCATCTCCATCAGGGCGATAGCCGCCGACAAACGGTGCGAATATATAGAGTTCACCGGGGTCGAGGTCCGCAACTGGCCTGGGGTATCCTTCCGCAACCGTAACGTTTCTCATGTGAACTATACGGACGTGAAGTCCGTGAACCCCGCGAGGGGCGGTATCACTTTCAACACCAGCAACGACATAAAACTCCTGCGCACCAAGTCGATCAACTCGGGCGATGACGCCATAGCCTTCTACGCCGCCGGGTACAGGCACATGAACCCAACCCTCAACAGGCCCACCCACGGCATCACCGTTGACCAATGCGAGTCTTATACGCGGGAGACCCCCCAGTTTGGGGCGGCCATAAAATTCCGGGGGGCCAGGGAAGCCCTGGTAACCAACTCGACCTTTCGCCGCAGCAAGATGTCGTCGGTTTTCCTGAAGACGGAGTACCCTGGTGCGCTGCACCCGGTGGACATCAGGATTCGGGACTGCAGGATGCGCGGGACCATCAGGAACTCCTTCCACATCGTGGCCGACGGGGCACGGTTGATATCCATCAGAAGAAACTACATGTACAAACCGGGCCAGAACTGTGTTTACATCCGTTCTTTGGATGGCCAGCCTCATACCTTCGACGTCAACGTAACGGACAACACGATGGTGGATCCTGGTTCGGGCAGGTATTCATACGTGGAGGAAGGCATTTCGGGCGTGAATATCGCGGGTAACAGGCAGCTCTTATCCGACGACCCGCCGAGCATAAGCAATGTTTCTCCCGCGCCCAACTCGAAGATCACGGACAAAACCCCGACCATAAGGGCAACCGTCAAGGACAGCGTGACGAACCTCTCCAAATACAACATCAAACTCTACTTCGATGGCACGGCAATCTCCCAGACGAGCTTCGGTTACGACAGGACCAGAAATTTGCTCACCTATACCGCCCCGAGGCTCTCCATAGGCAAGAAGACGGTCAAGATCGTGGCTACCGACGCCGCAGGCAACACCGCACGCAGGACCTGGAGCTTCACCGTAGACTAGAACTGGTGACAATGAAGCAGGCAGGGAGGCAGGCTATGTGCAGGATCCCGGCATGACTTCCTCATGCTTTCACAAAGACTCCTTGCTGCACAGTGAAGCTTCCACCGGCTTCCGGCCGCCGGTACGCCCCTCTTTCGGGTCCGGCATCCGGCAATCTCCTCGCCCGTGTAAGCGTATCGGGAGCCGCAGCAGACTACCGATGAACCGCACTGACACAATACCTACATATCCTCATAAAACCCAGACCGGCGAAAGTAGTCTAAGCAGGATAGAACTCTTCGAGCAGGGAAGCGGTGATCCGCTCTACGGTCTGCACCTGCTCCGGCGTCAGGTCTTCGCGCCAGCCTCCCGGCGACGCCTTCCGGTAGAACTTGTCCGGCCCCTTCTTCCCTTCCGGGATGTTCTCCCACGAGTGCTTCTCGACAGCGCGGAGGACTTTGTCCCCATCAACCGGCATCCCGAGGTCCGAGTAGATGCGCTGCATGGTCTCCAGCGGACTTGATCGCAGATCCTCGTAGCGAACCAGCGTCTTGGGGCCTTCGTGCGCTTCGTATGCCTCCCTGGACCTGCCGATGTACTCGACGTAGCGGTTGGCCCGGGCCTCGACTATCTCATCCGCGCCCAATTGCTTGGAGATGCCGCGCCGCTTGCGCTGTTTGTCGTACCAGCCACCCTCAAGCGCAGCCCCGAGCCCTGAAGACGCCACGTCGCGCGGGTCGCGGACCAGAAAGATCACGCGGCTCTCTGGCAGCGCCCGGGACAGCAAAGGCGCACCGTTGGAGCCGTTTGGCTCCTTGATCACGAGGTAGCCGCCGTCCACATCGCTGCCGAACTTGGCCTCAGCGGCGGCGAGCACGAGGGCGCGGATGGCCCTGGATCTCTCCTCCTCAGAACCGCCGAGGATGCCGTGCTTGTTGTCGCGGTGCGCGCCCCGCCCATAATAGAAATTCCCGAAGAGCGAGCCCACCCTTGGCTCGTTCCATACCGTGTGCCCCTCAGCTTCCCCCATCATGGACGCAAGCCAGGTCGAACCCACGCGGGCCACACCAAAGATCCAGACCACGTTGCCAGGGTCCACACCACCAACCTGGATACCGTCACCGGCTGTGCCCTCGGAGGCGCTGTCAGAAATTCCTTCGCGCAGACGCTGGTTCTCGGCCTCCTTCAGCGCCAGGCTGCGGCGGAGGGTTTCTATCTCTTCTTCCGCAAAACCCGGAGCTTCCCCGCGCATGATTCCAGCCTCGACGCCGAGGAACGCCGTGATCCCACGCGCCACCTCGAAGACCATGCGGTTCCTCAATACAGGCACGGGGGTTCCCTTAGATCAGTCAAGGGAATATCCCATCTCCCGCAACGCACCGCCCGCTACTTCCGCGTATATCCGCCTGTCATCTTCGTTGAAGACGCCACGCCAGTCCCCGGCCACGCCCTTGCGGAAGAAAGATGCTGAATCTTCGCTTCCCGCTTTGCGGCGGGCCAGCTTCTCGAAGCTGTTCTTCTCCACGCACCGGCTTACCGTGGCGTCGTCTGAGCTTGCGCCGAGGAGCTGGAACATGGCCTTCAGGTTCTTCTCCGGTTCCGTCAGGAGATCCTCGTAGCTTAGCTGGAAGAATCCTTCGCCGAAGAGTTTCCTACCGTCGCCCGACGCTTTGGCCACCCTGCGGCTCCAGCGAACTGCCATCTGCCGCAGCCTCTCCCCGGTGAAGATGCTGTTGCCGGAAGCCAGGAATCCTTCAGGGTCGGCGCCGTAGGCGTCGCGCTTCTCCAGTTCTTCGGGGTCGAGGTCGAAGATGCCGCCCCTGTCCTTGGAGAGCCGCCAGAAATGGTGCATCAGGGAGACTGCCACGTCGCGGCCGTCGCGGTATATGTGGATGACCTTTGCCCCAGGGTAGAGACCGTGGATCTCATCGACGTGATCCGTGTGCAGCGGGCTCTTGTCCCCCACTATGCGCTTGCCGCTCGCCGCCGAATCCTTGTCCATGAAGTAGTCGATGGCGGTACGGGTCAGGTTACGGAGGTCTTCGTCCTCGTTGCCCTTTCCCCAGCCGTTCCAGGTGAAGCCGTGCCAGGTTCTTATTCCTTCGCAGTTCAGGATGGCGTTCTGGAGGCTCGGGGTCGGGGCTTTGTACACCGGGATCTCCTC
>JACDAR010000210.1 GCA_013695335.1 Rubrobacter sp. | reverse complement strand
GCCCGGCGGTCCCGAAGCCGCTGAACAGCGCGCCTTCGACTGCGAGGTCGAGGTCCGCGTCGGGCATCACGACGAGCGGGTTCTTGCCGCCGAGCTCCAGGCACGGATTTTGCAAGTGACGACCGCACAGAGCCCCGATCTCCCGCCCGACTTCAGATGAGCCGGTGAATCCGACCTTGTCCACCAGCCCCTCGCCCAGCGCCAACTCTAGCCCCTCGAAAGTGGCCTTGCCTTCGGCCTGAACCACGTTAAGCACGCCATCTGGCAGGCCGCCGTTGATGAAGAGCTGCGCCAGCGCCTCACCGATGGCTGGTGAGTATTCGGCTGGTTTCCAGACCACCGCGTTGCCGCTGAGGAGGGCCGGAACCATATACCAGGATGGGACGGCGACAGGGAAGTTTCCCGCCGTGATGATGGCAGCGACGCCGATGGGGACGCGGAATGTGAAGAGTTGCTTGTCTGGCATTTCGGATGGAATGGTCTGTCCGTAGAGGCGGCGTCCCTCGCCGGTGAAGAAGTCGCAGGTGTCTATAATCTCCTGCACCTCGCCGAGCGACTCCGCGTACGGCTTGCCGATCTCACGCGTCACAAGCCGGGCCAGCGCCTCCTTGTTGTTCTCGACTAGCCAGCCGATCTGCTTGATGACCCGCGCCCGGATCGGGGCCGGCGTCGCTGCCCAGCCTTTCTGCGCCATGCGCCCTGCCCGGCACGCATTCACGAACGTACCAGCGTCGCCGAGCAATACGTCGGCAACCTTATCGTCGAGGTTGGCCGGGTTCACCGAAGTCGAACGACCGCCTGGATCGTCTTCGGGCGACTTTCCCCCAACGAGCGAGGCTATGGTTCGGGTGGCGTTTCTATTTCTGGCATCGGTGGCGCTCATGCTCTTACCTCCAGATGATGGAGCTTCGGTCAGCTTTATCTACAAATCCGCATCCTACACCAGCGTCCCGCAGTGTACGATCCGGAACTTGCGATCAGTGGTGAGGATGGAATCCGCTCAGCCGACGACCGGGGGCTGCTTCGGTTCTTCGGATTCCTTCTCAGCGGCCTGCTCCGATTCCTCCGCCTCATCAGTTGCGGGCTGCTCGGGTTCTTCCTCCTCCGCCGCCTCCTTGGCTTCTTCTTCCGCCTTCTCTTTGGCTTCCAGCTCGGCGAAGAACTCGTTGCCCTCTATGGAGAATGCGGGGGTTACCTTCTCCATCCATTCCGGCATCCACCAGCCTGCGTACCCGAGCAGCGACATTATCGCGGGGACGAGGAAGCACCGGACCACGGTCGCATCCACCCCTACCGCGACCGCCATGCCGAGGCCGAACTGCTTGATGGTGGGGTCGCCGTTTACGACGAACGCGAGGAATACGGAGACCATGATCAGGGCCGCGGAGGTGATGACACGCGCCGTCGAAGCAAGGCCGTGCACGACTGCCTCGTGGGGGTCACCCGTCTCTTTCCAGTGCTCGCGGACGTGGGTCATCAGGAAGACCTCGTAATCCATAGAGAGTCCGAACAGGACCGCGAACATCATCAGCGGCACGAAGGAGACTATCGGGACTGTACCGTCTAGTCCGATGAGCCTCGCGCTCCAGTCGTGGTTGAAGAAATAGGTGACGACGCCGAAGGCGGCGAGGATCGAAACGGTGTTCATGATCACCGCTTTGAGCGGTACCAGAAGCGAACGGAAGGCTATCAGCAGGATCAGGAACGAGAGGGCAAGCACGATCGCGATCACCAGCGGTAGCTTGGACGAGATCTCAGCGGCAAGGTCTATGTAGCTTGCCGTGGAGCCGCCCACGTCGGCCTCCATCTGCTTGCCTTTGGTCGCCTTGGGGATCACATCGTCCCGCAATGTGTGGACGAGATCCTCGGTGGCCCGCGAAGAAGGCGCCGTGGTCGCCGTGGCAGTATAGACGGCCGCGTCGCCGCTCTCGTTGACCAGCGCATAAGTTACAGAGTCCACGCCCTTGGTCTTCTGCATCTTCGTGCGCAGGTTCGTGAGCCTGGGGTCCGAGGATTTCGACTTCAGGAACTTTTGCTGCTGCTCGTATTTGGCCTCTTGCTGTTTCGCAGAACTGGTCTGCTGCTGTTTGGCAGCCTGCTGGTTCGCCTGCTTCTCTATGGATTTGTTCTCTTCGTTGATTTTCTGCTGGGCCTGTTGCTGTATGGATTTGTTTTCCTCGGCGATCTTCTGATCGGCCTCTTGTTGGACGATTTC
>JACDAR010000194.1 GCA_013695335.1 Rubrobacter sp. | reverse complement strand
GGACCGTCTGCATGAGATCCCGCTCCACCTTCTCGGGATCCCGCTCGGCAGAGAGTCCGAGCCGGTTGGATAGCCGCCTGACGTGGGTGTCCACAACCACGCCCTCGTCTATACCGAAGCCGTTGCCTAGCACCACGTTGGCGGTCTTGCGTCCGACGCCTGGTAACTTAACGAGTTCGTTCATGGTGCGCGGCACCTCGCCGTCGTGGTCTTCCAGCAGGGCTCGGGCCATCCCCTGCAAGGAACGTGCTTTGTTGCGAAAGAAGCCTGTCTGGCGGATGTCTTCCTCGAGCTCCGAAGAGTCCGCCTCAGCGTATTCCCTGGCGGTGCGGTATTTCTCGAATAGGGACCCCGTCACCTGATTTACCTGAACATCCGTGGTCTGGGCTGAGAGAATCGTCGCGACCAGAAGCTCCAGGGGGTTCGTCCAGTGGAGTTCGGTGGTTGCGCCTGGGTACTCCGCCTTCAGGCGGGTCAGAACATCGGTGATCGGGGCTGAATTCTGGCCTGGCACGATGGCCCGGCATTATAGCGTGGATTAGACTGTCCCTGGATCGAGAGCAGGAGAAAGGAAGGCCAGTGGCCGACGTTACCTTCGATTACGGAAATTTGATGGAGGTCGAAGGCGGCCTCACGGGGCGGGATCTCAGCGATGTGAACTCCCGCTTGCAGAACGCCGCTGGAGAATTGCTGCAAAACTCATACGGTTTCATGCGGCTGCCCAGGGAAAGAGAGGCTGCGGCTGCGTGCATGGAGCTTGCACAGGAGATCCGGAATTCCGGCGCCACGGACTTCGTACACGCCGGGATCGGTGGTTCGGCCCTTGGTCCGATGGCTGTGCAGCGGGCGCTCAACCATCCTTATTACAATCTGCTACCGGCCGAAACCCGCGGCGGCCCCCGCATTCACTTCGCCGAGAACACTGACCCGAACTCACTGGGCGCAATCCTCGACGTGGCGGACCCGGAGAATACCTGGGTCAACGTCGTCACCAAATCCGGCACGACAGCCGAGACCATGACGAACTTTCTGGTAGTTCGTGGCGTCCTCATCGAGGCGCTCGGGGAATCCGGCTACGGCGACAGGACAGTGTTCACCACAGACCCGGAGGAAGGCTACCTCAATCAGATCTCCGCCCGCGAAGACATCCGAACGCTTTCCATCCCGAAGGACGTTGGCGGGCGTTTTTCGGTGCTCACACCCGTCGGATTGCTGCCAGCCGCCGTTGGCGGTCTTGACGTGGATGCGCTCCTGCGCGGCGCGGCCCAGTGCGTGGACGAGGTCGAGGCGCAGGGGGCGGAGCATCCCGCCGTCGTAGGCGCGGCGATGCACTATCTGATGGATACAGCGCGTGGGCGCAACGTCAGGGTGATGATGGCGTACGCGGATGCGCTGGAGAGAACCGCAGCTTGGTTCGTGCAGTTGTGGGCGGAATCGCTGGGCAAGGACGGCAAAGGCTCGACGCCGCATGGCGCGGTAGGCACCACGGACCAGCACTCGCAGGTCCAGCTATACATGGAAGGTCCGCAGGACAAGGTCATCGAGATTCTGGAGGTCGGGGAGCATCCCAGGGACCTGGAGATCCCACGCGCCTACGAGGACCTTGATGGCGTCGGATACCTCGGCGGTCATACGATGGCTGAACTGCTCAACGTAGAGTGCGACGCGACGCGGCGGGCGCTGGCCGAAGCCGGTCGTCCAAACAGCACGATCAAACTGGGGACCATAAACGAGGAGAACCTGGGCTATCTGTTCCAGGCCCTCGAAGTACAGACGGCCATAACCGGCTCCCTGTACGGCGTGAACGCCTTCAACCAGCCAGGCGTCGAAGCCGGGAAGCAGATCACCTACAAACGCATGGGAAGGCCGGGTTACTAGGTTCGAGCCTCGGCCCGTTTCATAGCCACGCCGAACACGATAGGGGCGGCCCTGCCATAGAGTGGGCGCTCCTCCACATCCTTGACGACGCGCCAGAGAGATGGTTTCCTGCCCTGTAATTCTCCGAACGCCCGGTTCCTCTCGACGTCGTCAGCGAGGAGGATGCCACCGGGGCGCAGCTGGGGCCAAGCCACCTCGAACTCCCGGCGCATGTTGCGGTGGGTATGGAGGCTGTCGTGCAGGAAAACATCGACCGTTCCCAGCTCTTCGAGGAGGCCGGGTAGAACCCGCGCGCTGGCCCCGCGATGAAGCACCCAGCGCGCCTTGAGTGCATCGGGGACGGCGACGCCCCATGACGCGGTATGGCTTTCGCGTAGGGGGGGGAGATCGACACTGTGAAGCGCACCGTGTCCGTTTTGTTCCAGCGCCGTGAGGATGAACGCCGAGCTTACTCCATGGGCCACGCCGGTCTCCACGACGATGGAGGGCCGGATCAATCGGCAAACCAGATAGCAACAGCGGGCCAGCACGGAATCAGCGGGCCACTGCGCGCCGCGTGGGTTCTTGTCATGGGTGCGGCGCAATATGCGGCGCGTCTCTTTTTCCACACCGCGCAACGCCGATTCGTCCAGAATCTCAGCCGCTAGTCCCGGGTATGGTTCAAGGTCCCTGAGCACGGTTTCCCAACCTGCCGTTTCGTAGTTTGGCTTCGCGCCGAAGGGGATTTCGGCACCGATGTCCGCGTATCCGAGCATCCGATCCAGCACCTCTCGAAACGGAACCCCGAGCCCGATGTCCTTCGCTGGCCTCATTGCGCTCGCAATGCTCCTTCGGTTCTTCTTCAATGATCAGATGATAGGCGACCGGAGCGTTTCGGGTATCGGTTGAGTCGCTGTGCATCTCAGAATATACACATGCGCCCGACGGCGGAATTTTACGGTGGAGATCGCATAGCGGGTATAATGGCCTTCGTACCGTCTCAAGCGGAGGAAGGACTTCCATCGTGAAATGGCTCAAGGTTTATGGTCTTCCGAAACTGCCCCTCTTCCTGGCGCGTTGGGCTATGAAGCTCGGGCTGCCGGGGCCCACCTGGTACAAGTGGAAGGCCGCGAGCGCGGGGACCGGGGTTATTCTGGACGAGATGATCCGGGCCGCAGACGACCTCGGCTACGACGGACAGAAGGTCGGCAAGCTCGCCATGACCCGCATCGGCCAGAAGCAGGGCTCCGACCTGCGCGAACAACTCGGCGTCAAGACCATGAAGGACACAGTGGACGTGGTCATGCTCGCCAACCGCTTCTTCGACATCGAGATCACGCTGACGGAGACGAAGGAAGGCGAATACGTCATAAACGCCGACCGCTGTCCGTGGTTCGGCGGGATGGGCCACGACGGCGTCCCCGGCTGGGACGTGAAGCCCTGCGCCGCGTTCTCAACCTACGAGAAGGCGATGGTCAACGCCATCAACCCCAACGTGAAACTTTCGTACACAGAGAAGCGCACCACCGGCGGCCACACCTGCCGCGGCGTCTACCAGTACAGGGACGAAGAGCTAGGCGATGGCCCCGCCGAGGGCGTGCAGCCGGAGATGGTCAGCATCGGCCGGAAGCCGAAGAATTAGGTCGAGGCGAAGGCAGAGTAACTTGAACTTAAGCGTGCGGTAACCGGGAGACTTCTAATCGGAGTGGACGTTTCTTCCTTTTACGAGCTACCGCGCCGTATCTTCTTGGACTCTTCTACCCTTCAAGCTTTGCAGGATTACGGAGCCTTCATCTGGGATGGCGAGCCGTTGTCAGAATCAGCACGCGTTAGGCGCGATCCAAAGGGCTTAGAGAAGCTGGAAGCCTTACGAGCCATCATGTTCGTGAATCAGCGCGCGATGTTCGAGTTTGCACTATCCGAGAACAGCCTCGTGGAAGTTTCGGATAGAGGAGATGCACTCTATTTGAGGTGGGCACATGATGTACTAGATCATTGGCTAGTCTGCGTCGAAGAATCCGGCGGTCTAGCTTTTGCAAATGAAACCTTTTTGACAAAGGTCGACAGCGGTTCTTTTGGCTATCTCGGTGCTAAGGATCGTCTCCTGCTCAAGGACGCGATCTCATTCGGGTGTGAAGCGTTTTTGACTATGGAGAATCGTCTTCCCAAGAATGCTACCCACATAGAGCGTGAACTAGGCATAAAGGTTGTTACTCCTGCGCAATATTGGGAACTTCTGCGGCCGTGGGCAAAGTTGTACGCGTAATGCTCTTCTGGAAGGCTTCGTATTAATAATCATCTGTTGCTCGAAACATCGTGTAGACTCGCGCACGTAGAAGTTCTCAGACGGAGGGCGCTTTGGAACGCATCGAGATAGATACCGCGCGGGGCAAGGAGCGGGTGCCGCCGGGACAGTATCTGGTCGGGGACCGATGGCCGATCCTGACCTACGGCACGACGCCGACATTCGACCCGCAGAGTTGGGACTTCACGATAACCGGGCTTGTAGAGAACCCGCTGCGCTTCACGTGGGATGAATGGAACGAGCTTCCGACGGTAGCGGTGAAGGCGGATATGCACTGCGTCACCTCGTGGAGCAAGCTGGACAACGTATGGTCTGGCGTACACGCGGAGCATCTGCTGGACATGGCAGAGCCGAAGCCGGAGGCAAAATTCTTCTCGGCCATCTGCGACGGCGGGTACACGACGAACGTGCCGGTGGAGGAACTGTACGAGGAGGATGCGATTTTCGCCACCCACCACAACGGGGAGCCTTTGGAGGCGGGGCACGGGGCGCCGATGCGGCTGGTGATCCCACGCCTCTACGCCTGGAAGAGCGCGAAGTGGCTGAGGGGCCTGGAGTTCCTGGCCGAGGACAAGCCGGGTTTCTGGGAAGAGAACGGCTACCACAATTACGGAGACCCCTGGCAGGAGCAGCGCTACAGCTTCAGCTTCTGACGCCGGTCAGCGCTTCGGGGTCAGCGGGTACTCGTAGCGCTTCAGCAGAGGGAAAGTCAGCCCCGTGACGACGTTCCTGTCGCGGGGCTTCATTTCTTTCGTCCACTCGTCGTCCTGCCGCAGCGCGACGGAGCCCGTGTCAAAGCGGTTGGGGTTACCCGAGACGGTGTGGCTGACGCCGAGTTTGACCTCCCGCTCACCTACCAGGGGCAAACCTGCGTCTGGTTCGCCGATCAGGTCGAGTATCCGCTCGAAGCTGGGCCTGGGAGCGGAGACGAAGTCCTCGTAGCGCAGACGGCGATTTTGGCCGGAGCCGCGCCACAGGGTTTCGATGGAGGCGTTCCAGGCGTCCCAGAGAACCGCGCTGTCGAGGGCGCTCTTCCTGTGCATGAACTCGCGATCCTCGCTGTCTGGCTGCTGTTTCTTCTTCAGCCACGAGTAGGCTGCGGCCCTTGGGTCCCGGATCAGGTGCAGAACCCGCACGTCCAGCTCGGGGACCATGTTCATCGCATACCCGTAGGCCGGCTCCT
>JACDAR010000184.1 GCA_013695335.1 Rubrobacter sp. | reverse complement strand
GAGGAGCAGGTAGAGAGCACGATCGGGCGTTTCCGCACGATCATCTCTCGCACGGGCGGCGAGTCGGAGGACCCGAACCGCTGGGGCCGCCGCAAGCTGGCCTACGAGATAGACCATCGCACGGACGGACACTACACCGTCATGCGCTTCACCACCGGTGAGCGGACGCTCGTGGAACTCAAGCGCATTCTGCGCGTCTCCGACGACATATTGCGGCACATAGTCGTCAAGCTCCCACCGAGCTACGCGCACGAGCCGCTTCCCGAGCCGGCGGAGATTTCCAGCTAGATTTCTAACCCAGGAGGTATCTGATGGGCAAGAGAAGAGGAGGTCCTCCTCGCGGGGCGCGGCCGGTGAAGAGCAAGCCGTGCGTGTTCTGCAAGGAGAACATAGCCTACGTTGACTACAAGGACTACAACGTGCTCAGGCGGTTCGTCTCGGATCGGGGCAAGATCCGTGCCCGCCGCGTGACGGGCCTGTGCCCGCAGCATCAGCGGGAGGCGGCTGTTGCTATAAAGCGCGCCCGCGAGATGGCGTTGCTGCCGTACGTGGCCGGGCAGTAGGGGGAGTTTGGGATGCAGGTCATACTGATCCAGGACGTGGAGAAGATCGGGCAGCGCGGCGACATCGTTGACGTGAGTCGGGGCTACGTGCGCAACTTCCTCGTGCCTCGCGGCCTCGCCGAGGTTGCCACGCCTGGCAAGATGGAAGAAGCCCGCCGTGAGATGGAGGAATCCGAGGAACGCGACCGCCGACTCGCCGAACGCGCCGAAGAGGTCGCCGCTACCCTCAACAAGAGCGTCATAACCATCGAAGCCCGCACCGGCGAGGACGAACGCCTCTTCGGCTCCGTCACCGCAACCAACATCGCGGGCGCCATAGAGCAGGCCCGCGGCATCCACCTCGATAGACGCCGCATCCGGCTCGAAGAGCCAATAAAATCCCTCGGAACCCACCAGGTTCCAGTGCAGGTACACGGCGACGTGGAGGCAAACGTCAAGGTGATAGTCGTTCCCCGCCTCTAATCTGGCAGGCTATAGTTTGACCACAGCTTCAGTCACAAGTTGAGGTAGAAGTTGAAGGGCCCTGTGTTGTAACGGGGTCCTTTTTGTTGCATGCTAGGGAGGTTATGGAGCGGCAGGGGAGGATCCGGAGCGTACCCAGCGGGGCTGACGCGGCCCGCGTGCCGCCGCATGACCTGGAGGCAGAGCGGGCAGTCATAGGGGCTATGCTCGTATCCGAGTCGGCCGTTGGTTCCGTGGCGGAGACGCTGGTCGCCGAAGACTTCTACTCCGAAGTACACAGGATTATCTATCGGGCCACGATGAGCCTGTATTCCAAGGGCGAGCCCATAGACCAGCTCACGCTCACCAACGAGCTGCGGAGCATAGATGAGTACGACAAGATCGGGGGCCGGCCCTACGTCTTCCGACTAGTCGAGAGCGTCCCGACCGCCTCCAACGCGGGACGATACGCCGAGATAGTACGCGCCAAAGCTTTGCTGCGGGCCGTAATAGACGCTGGCAGCCGCATCTCGGAGGATGCCTTCCGCGAACCCGAGGACGTGAACGAAGCGCTCGACGCCGCGGAGCAACTCATCTATAACGTCTCCAATCGCAATCTTCGGGACAGGCTCTCGCCCGTCTCGGAACTCGCATCGAGCGCCCTTGAGATGATCCAACGCCTCTACGAGCAAGAGGGCGAAGTCACGGGCGTCGAGACGGGCTTCGACGACCTCGACCGCCTAACCACCGGCTTCCACAAGAGCGACCTCGTAGTCCTTGCCGCAAGGCCGGCGATGGGAAAAACCGCCATGGCGCTCAACGCTATCTGGCACGCCGCCGGAGTCCAGAAGATGCCCGTCGCAATCTTCAGCCTTGAGATGAGCAAAGAGCAGCTAGTGCAGCGCCTCATCTCCCAGACCACGCGCATCCCGACGCAGGCCCTGAGAAGCGGGAACGTCAAGGCTGAGGATTGGCCGAAGCTCGTGCGGGGCGTGGGGGAGGTCAGCGAGGCGCCGATCTGGATAGACGACACAGCCGGCGTCACGCTAATGGAGATGCGGGCCAAGGTTCGCAGGCTCGCCAGCCAACTCCAGACCAGGGGTGAGACACCGCTCTCGCTCGTCGTGGTGGATTACTTGCAGCTCATGATCGGTCAGGGCAACCGCAACGACAACCGCCAGCAGGAGATAGCCGAGATCTCACGCGGCCTCAAAGTCCTGGCCCGCGACCTCGACGTTCCCGTGCTAGCCATCGCCCAGCTCTCCCGCGCCGTGGAACAGCGCCACGACAAGCGCCCGCTCCTCTCCGACTTGAGAGATTCCGGAGCCATCGAGCAGGACGCGGACATGGTGATGTTCCTGTACCGTGACGAGTACTACAATCCGGATTCCGACGACAAGGGCATCGCCGAGGTGATAGTCGGCAAGCACCGTAACGGCCCAACGGGCAAGATCCAACTCGCCTGGATGGAGCAGTACACCAAGTTCGCCTCACTGGCCCGGCGGTAATCCCGTAGCGTTTATCCCGCGCGCATGCCTATAATGGTCCACCAGTAACGCTACTCACGGACAGGAGTATCCATGCGCCGCGCTGTCATACTCGCAACCCTGGTATTACTCCTGCTCGCTGTGGCTGGCGTCACTGCCGCGACCGAAAACACTTTCACCACCCCGCAAAGCGAAGACCAACTCGAATCCACATCCCCAGAATCCACATCCCCAGAATCCACTGCGCCCCAGGGGATGGACGAAGAGACAGTCGAAACCACAGTTGAGACTACGGTCGAGAAGACCGTCGAGACAACAGTTGCCGTGCCGGATCAACCCGAGGAAACCGTCACGGAGGATACGGATACCGCCGAGGACGGGGAGACGACAGCCCCTGAAGAGAACACGCCGGAAGCCGAAGATCGCGACGAGTTTCAACCGGACGATGGCGATGACGCTGAAAAACCAGCCGGTAAACCGAACAAGCCAGATAAACCTCGTGTGGCGGGGAATGCTATGAAGCATGGTAAGCCGCAGGATGCGGGAAGGCCGGATGTTACCGGCAAGCCAGAAGGCAAAGGGAGGCCGGATGCTGCTGGCAGGCCAGAACAAGCCGGGAGATCGGGTGAAGCAGGCGAGGGCGGGGAAGAATCCGGGGGCAATCCTGGCAAGGTCACCCTATGTCACAAGGATAGGGTTACGATCTCGGTTGGCGCGCCAGCGAAACCGGCGCACCTGCGGCACGGCGACACCCTCGGACCCTGCTGACGCGAGAGGACGCGCCGGGATCTTCTCCCGCCTGCTAGCGGATCGGGGCTCCCATCGCGTGGTATCCGCCGTCTACGTGAATCAGCTCGCCGGTGGTGGCTGGCCACCAGTCGGATAGCAGGCTGACTACGGCCCTTCCGACGGGATCTGGGTTGGCGGTATCCCAGCCGAGCGGCGCCTGGCGGCCCCATTCACCCTCGATGCTCTCGAAACCGCTGATTCCTTTGGCGGCAAGCGTTTTGATCGGGCCGGCCGAGACCAGATTCACCCTGATGCCTCTCTCCCCGAGATCCCTGGCAAGGTAGCGAGATGTGGATTCCAGGGCGGCTTTCGCCACGCCCATCCAGTCGTAAGCGGGCCAGGCAAACCGCGCGTCGAAGTCCAGGCCGA
>JACDAR010000163.1 GCA_013695335.1 Rubrobacter sp. | reverse complement strand
TCCCTTCAGGCAGCTTCTCGTAGTGAAACCCGTCTCCCGCATTGAACATCATCGGCGGGCTGTTCTTTTCGAGGATGGTGATGTAACCAGGCTTCATTGTGTTGCTCCCTTCGGTCGCGCTTTCAGCGGTCAGCTATTTCTAGTCGGATCGGGCGGGGTGAAGTTGCTGGCTCTCGCACCCGGTCTCGTCTGTTCTGTATGGCGCCCGCTGATAGCTAATTTCAGATCTCTCACAACTCGAACATCACTTTGACGTTGCCATTCCGCCCAGCCGACCGTGCGGCGGCGATTGCCTCCCTGTACTGTGAGATGCGAAAGCGAGGGCCGGTGAGCGTGCCGAGCTTGAGCGGGTTCGCGATACGCAGCGCGAGATCGAAGCTCGTGGTCTGCTCGTCTTCATGTTCCTCGCGCCCGTATGCATAGACGCCGGTTAGGCTGACTTCGCCGTGCCAGAGCGGGGTGAGGTCGAGCGTGCTTCTCGCGCCTGGCATCCCAACGAGCGTGACCGCCCTGCCGGGGCGGGTGAGGCGGATCGCATCCTCCATCGTCCCCGGCGAGCCTACGCATTCGAAAACCAGATCCGCCCCCCCAAGCACCACAGGTTTCCCCAACTCGGGACGATGGATGCTGGCGCCGAGCATCTTCGGTAGCTTCTTGTAAATATCTTTCGGATTCACCACATCGTCAGCCCCGAGCCGCAGGGCTTCGGTCCTCTGCCGCTCGTGTTTGGCGACGCAGATGATGCGCCCTGCGTCCGTCAATCGCCTGAGCGCCCCCACGACGAGCAGCCCGACGCTCCCCGCACCGAGCACCACTGTCGTCTCGTCGCGTCCGGGCCGCGCCGAGAGGGCAGCGTGGACGGCGCACGCCAGCGGCTCGACGGCGACTGCGGCCTCGTCGGTTACGTCTTCGGGTACGCGGTGGAGTTGTGAGCGGTGGGCCACCATCGTACCCTCCGACCATCCGCCGCCCGTGTCGTGGCAGAAGCCGGTCTGGATGCCCTCGCTGATGTCCCCATCCGTCACGTTCACGCACAGCGCATGGCGTCCGGCGGCGCATTGGGCGCACGGAGGTTCGATGCCGCGCACCGCGCAGCCGAGCGCCGGTTCGATCACAACTCTTTCTCCGGCCCTGAAGCCGTTTGAAGCCTCCGAGACCTCACCGACTACCTCGTGGCCCATCACGAAGGGAGGGGAGGTGATCGGGGAGAAATACGGCGAGCTCTGCGCGGACAGCGTGGAGAGATCAGAGCCGCAGATGCCAGAGAGCCTTGGCTTAACGCGAACCCACTCGGGTGTTGGAAGGTCAGGCTCCGTGATCTCTTCGAGTTGCAGCGGCGAGACGCGGCTCGTATCCAGGTTCTTTATTCGCTTCGCCCCGGCGCGCATGAGCAGGTAACGCGGGACGGACTTGCGATAGACGAGGGCGCGCAAGGGCTAGACCTTGTCCGGTGCGACGCCGTTCTTGTTCCAGTGCCGGACGGCCCAGCCCCGCTCTTCGGCTTGTGCGGCGAGCCTGCGGTCAGGGTTCACGGCCACCGGGTTGCCCACGGCTTCTAGCATCGGGAGGTCGGAGATGGAGTCGGCGTACGCGTAGGACCGGGAGAGATCCAGGTTCCGCCTCCTAGCGAACGAGGCGAGCATCCTGGCGCGGGCCTCGCCCGCGACCGGCGCCCCGCGCAGCTCGCCGGTGTATGCTCCGTCTTCCTCCTGGAGCGAGGTGCATAGCACGTCGTCCACCATGTCCCTCATCGGTTCGAGCAGGAAGTCAAGGGCGCCGGAGAGAAGCACTACCCTGTGGCCTTCGGCCTTGTGTTCCCGCAAGCGGGCGAGGGCGCCTGGGTAGATGCGATCCAGGGTGAAGCCGGAGAAACTCTCCTGGCCGAGATGCCTGGCGCGGGATTTTTTCCATCCCCGATAGTTCTTGTAGAAAGCGCGGTTGAAGTGTGCCCGGCTCACCTGATCCAAGGCCCAGTAGTACGGGATTCTCGGCAGAAAGCCAGCGAGCCACAGCGGCCTCTGGTGCGGCGGCAGTTCCCAAAGACGCATCCAGGCGTAGTACGAGACGACGTTCGAGCCCACGAGCGTCCCGTCGACGTCGAAGATGGCGGCGATCTCACCGGGCTTCTCCTGCACGGCCCTGCGGCGCTTCTTGCGGTTCGGGCGTGTAGTGAGGGCTGGCAGGTGCGTGGTGTGGAGCCACTTCCGCCAGTCAAGATCCGCGATGTCGAAGGGAAACTCTTTCCGGTCCTCGGGCACGAGGTCTTTGAAAAGCCTTGCCGTGCGGGCCGTCGAGAAGGTGGATGACATGTTGGCGTATGCCCCGTAGATACGGCTGTAGTACAGGCTCATCCGTCCACGCTTCTCGGCGCGGGCGGCCCTGCCCCGCAGGTCAGCGACCATGTGCCCGTCAGGCAGGCGGGAGAGGATTTCCCCAGCAGCCTTGAGACCTATGAGTTCCAGCTTCAGGCGTCCCTCGACGCGGCGGCGACCAGGGAAGCTCCATTCCGGCACGGGAACCGGACGCCCGCCGGAGTCGCGCAGGGGATTTTCGACGAAGTACTCCCTGACGTGATCGTAGAGATCGCGGTAGCGAAGCGGGTTCCTGTCACCTGATGCAACGTGGAAGACCTCGGGTTTTTCGGGTCGGCGAATGGCGGCGGCCAGGGTTGCGTTCACCACGTGGTCGACCGGCACGATGTCTACCAGGCTCTCTGGGTCGCCAGGGAACTCACGCAGGATGCCTTTGGCGAACGCCATGATTATGGGATCTGCCATGCGGGAACCCTGGATCCAACCAGGCGAAGGCTCCTTCACGCTGCTCTCGATAATGGCCGGACGTAGAAAAACGAGCGGCGTCTCACCCCGTTCGCGCAACACGGTTCGTTCGGCGAGCGATTTGGTGAAGGTGTATACGTCGTGCCAGCCTAGCTCCTTTGCCCGCTGCGTCCCGCGCTCCACGAGCCGCTCGCGCATCCAGGCGCGCCTGAGCGTATCCACCCTCTCGGCTACCTCATCTTCCTCGCCGACCATCCCGAGCTCGCGCCTGGCCTCGGTCTCGAAGCGGTTGAGGAATTCCCGCTCCCGCGAAGCCTTATCCACCTCGTCCACTATCCCCTGTAGCTTCAGCGCCTCCTCCCGCGCGTCCAGCGCCGTGCCGTTGGGGGAAGCGTCTCCCGGTGGGTCTTCGGGGATCAAACCCTTCCGCACACCAGACACGTAAGCCGTCGAGACGTGTACGAATAGCGGACGTTTTTCCCACTCGCGGGCCAGATTCAGGAGGCCCAAAGTTCCCCCGACGTTGGAGTTCACTGCGGCGTCCAGCGGCGCATCGAACACCACGGAGGCCGCCGAGTGAATCACCACGTCAACCTCCCTCGAAAGCTCAGCGAGGTCTTCCCCCCCGAGCCCGAGGTCCGGGGAATGCACGTCGCCTTCGAGTACCCGCACCTTCTCGGAGATGTAAGGGCCGAATCCGTCGTCCAAAGACTCGCGCAATCTGGAGAAGGCTGTGGAGCCGAGCACATCCTTATCGAAGCGCTCCCTTGCGCCCTTCTCGCGGGAGGGCCGGACGAGGAGGTACAGGCGTCCGAGGTCGGGGAGGCTGCGCAGGATCTTCTCCATCAGCGCGGTCCCCAGAAATCCCGTACCGCCGGTCAGGAGTATCGCCTTGTCCCCGTATGCCTCTCTGAGTGTGCTATCCACCCTGCTCCTTCTACTCCCCCACCTTGCGCTCCGTACCGTTCAGCAGGGAACGTACGTTCTCCCTGTGACGCCACAGAACCAGGGCGCCGCCCAGTATCGTGTACAGAACGTAAGGGAGCGGTTGTCCCGAAAGATAGAAAGCCAGCGGGCTGACCAGCATCACGGCGATGGCGCCAAGCGAAGTATAGCGGCTCAGGAGCACCACGGCCCACCAGAACGCGAAGAGCCCGAGGCCGATCAGGGGCGCAAGCCCGATGCTGGTTCCCGCGCCCGTTGCGACGCCCTTGCCGCCCTTGAAGCGCAGGAAGATAGGCCAGCAATGCCCGGCGACCGCGGCCAGGCCAACGCCAGCCAGCACCCAGTCGCTCTCCGAGAGGGCGCGGGCTATCAGGACGGGAACCATGCCCTTCACCATGTCTCCCGCCAGCGTGGCAATGGCGGCCCACTTTCCAGCGGCCCGCAACACGTTCGCGGTCCCGATGTTCCCGCTGCCGACCTCGCGCACGTCCACGCCGCGCGCCCACCCGACCAGGATACCGGTCGGAACGGAGCCCAGGATGTAGCCGCAGAAGATCAGGAGCACTCCCAACATGGCGAAAAGTATATCCGAACGGATGCTTCCCGGCCTGCGCTCCGGCCCTTCTAAAGATGGGTGGATCGCCCGGCGGTTGGTCGCCACCCGTGCAATAGCAGAGAGGATGCTATGGTGCCTGTCCGTCTCTGTTTCAGTGGAGAATCAAGGTTGCTGGCGCCACACTTGACGGGCAGCCCATCACGTAAATTTCAGTCGGCGATTCTCTGGAGGGCTGTGACGATCTCGGGGAGGGGTGTGCTCTTGTTTATGGCATCGTCGGCGCCAGCTTCCAAGGCGGTGTCGAAGTGGGCATCGGCGCTCAGCACCACGACTGGGAGGGTCGGCATTGTGGCTTTGATCTCGGAGATCAATGCCGCGCCGTTTCCGTCTGGAAGCATCAGGTCCATGACCACGAGATCC
>JACDAR010000153.1 GCA_013695335.1 Rubrobacter sp. | reverse complement strand
ATGGCGACTCGGAGATAATGCCTGGCGTGCGGGTGGAGGTAAGAAACGGGCATTCGGAGGGGCATCAGATCGTCTGGATCGGCTCAGGCAATAACCTCGCCCTCTTTACCGCCGATCTCGCACCGGCAAAGATCTGGCTGAACCCCGACCTTATCGCCGGCGTGGACACCGACCCCGAGGCCGCCCGCAAGAACCGCATCGAAGTCCTTACGGAGGCCGAGAAGCGAGGCGCCTCCGTCATCCTCTACCACGAGCCGAAGGACTTTCTGGTCAAGATCCAAAGCTCGGACGAAAAGGGCTTTGAGGGCGTTTCGATAGGCGACTAGGCTGCAGCTAGCGTCTGCGACGCTGCCGGATCTTGCGCCACACAATTGGCGCGGCGAGGATGATCAGGCGCTTCAGAATCGTCTTCACGTAGGCTCCTGTCTGGATGGCTTACGACTTGGTATACGAGGCTACCCGCACTAAGTTGCCGCAAACGGTCATCCTTCGTGCCAGATAGTCTGTTCTGCGGCGGGTGTTCGACGCCTTTGCCTCTCCCCCATATCAGGATATCCGATGCAGAGGTACGCAACGATCTGGTCGCCATCCTTCAGGTCGAAGAAGCGCCGCATGTGATCGTGGTACGCAACGGGACCGGTGCGCCAGATGCAACCGAGTCCGAGCGAATGGGCCGTGAGCTGTATGTTCTGGACTGCGGCGGCGCAGGCAGCATAGTTTTCGAGCGTCTCTACCTCGTCGCGTCCGGCTTCGGAGATTACGGCTATGACGACCGGCGAGCGGAAAGCCTTCTTGCGCTCCCGGTTAACGCGGCCGGAGATGAGATCCTCCTCGTCTCCCTCGGCTTCGGCCATGAGACGAGCGGTCTCCGCCCTGGCTTTCGCAAACTCGCCTCGACCTTTGCCGGTAAATACGTGAAACCGCCAGGGTTCGGTGATGCGATGGTTCGGCGCGTGGACGGCGCTATCGAGGAGGCGTTCGATCATCTCCCTCGAAATCGGCTCCTGCGTCACGCGCCCGATACTCTGGCGCGACTCTATTGCGTGGGTTACTTCCAAATCGCTCCTTGCTTATCTACATGGGTTCGGGGGTATTTTACTGTGCGAGGGCGTCGCGGCAGACGCGGGCGGCGTTCACTATGATTTGTACACGAGAGCTAGCAAAAGGAGACACCCTGATGTCCAAAACAGTCACCGTAACCGGCGCTGCTGGTGCGATAGGGTACGCGATCCTGTTCCGCATCGCCTCGGGGCAGCTACTCGGCCCGGACGAGAAGATCAAACTGAAGCTGCTCGAGATCGAACCAGCCCTCAAAGCCGCCGAGGGCACAGCGATGGAGCTGTACGATTGCGCCTTCCCCATGCTCGAATCCGTGGACATTACAGCCGATGCCAACGCGGCTTTCGACGGCACCAACGTCGCGCTGCTGATCGGCGCCCGCCCGCGTCAGAAGGGCATGGAACGGGCAGACCTCCTCGAAGCGAACGGTGCGATCTTCGGCCCCCAGGGAGAAGCAATCAACGGCAACGCGGCTGACGACATACGTGTGCTCGTCGTTGGAAACCCGGCGAACACGAACGCCCTGATCGCCATGAACCACGCCCCTGACGTCCCCGACGGACGCTTCACCGCGATGACCCGGCTGGACGAGAACCGCGCCACATCCATGCTGGCACAGAAGCTCGGGGTAGGCGTCTCGGACGTGCAGGATCTCGTAGTGTGGGGCAACCACTCTCCGTCTATGTTCCCCGATCTCTTCAACGCCACGGTACACGGTGAGCGGGCCGTGGATCAGGTAGACATGAACTGGTACGAGAACGAGTACATGCCACGCGTCGGCAAGCGCGGCGCCGAGATCATCGAAGCCCGCGGCGCATCTTCGGCAGCTTCAGCAGCAAACGCGGCGATAGACCACATGCACGATTGGGTTCTCGGGGCGGACGGACTGCGCTCGATGGCAGTCCCATCAGGCGGGCAGTACGGCGTGGAAGAGGGCCTCATGTCCTCTTTCCCGGTGAGGTGTTCTGGCGGTGACTACGAGATTATCGAAGGACTTGAGGTTGGCGACTTCGCGCAATCCAAGCTCGACATCACCGTGAACGAGCTCAAGGAGGAGCGCGACGCGGTACAGGGACTCGGGCTCATCGGCTAGAGCAGTCCGACAGACCATGTCCGAAGCAACGCCAGAGTTCAAGAAGCGGCTGCGTGAAGCATTTGATGAACTGGAGGTTGGACGAACCTTCATGTTCCGCCGCACCTTTACCGACGGAGACGTCGCCCTGTTCTGCGGCGTAACCGGCGACTACAACCCGTATCATCAGGACGCTGAGTTCGCGGCGGAGAGCTTCTACGGGCGGCTCACCATCCCCGGCCTCCTGACGGGGAGCATGATGACCCATATCGGCGGGATGCTCGGTTTCCTGGCGACGGAGATGCGCTTCGAGTACCTCGCGCCGGTATTCGTTGGAGACACGATCACCTGCACCGTCACCGTCCCCGAAAAAGACCAAACCCAGCGCCGCATGCAGTGTGGCGCGGACTTCACCAACCAGGACAGCGAACCGGTCCTCCGCGCCACCTTCTCCGGCTTCCCCGGCCAGGTACGATTGTCAAAATAGAGGAGAGACCCCGCCAACCGGGGCAGACCGCTCCTTCCTTATCTGATAGCCGAAGCCTGTAGCCTGAAACCTACAAAACCTTGATGCGCCGACGGACCTTCGTGGCCGCCAGGCTCTCGGCCATCTCGTCGAACGCATTTGCCGGGCCCGTGCCTTCAGCGAAGAGCGAGCGTCCCGGCTCGCCGGAGGCGTCTGGCAGGATCGGGATGCGCCCCATGATATTGGTCTGAAGCTCGGTCGAAACCCTTTCTCCGCCATCGCCGCCGAAGATGCGAAGCTCCTTGCCGCAGTCCGGGCACTCGGCGTGGCTCATGTTCTCGACCACCCCGATGACCTTGAGGTGCGCCTGAACGGCCATCTTGCCAGCCTTCACAGCGACGCGGGCGGCGTCGGCCTGCGGGGTGGTGACGACGAGTGCCTCGGCCTTGGGGATCATCTGGGCGATAGTGAGGGCAACGTCGCCTGTGCCTGGCGGCATGTCCACGATGATGAAGTCAGGTTCGTCCCAGTACACGTCGCGCATGAGCTGGGTGAGCGCCTTGTTCACTATGGGGGCGCGCCAGATCACGGCCTGCCCCTCGTTCACGAAGTTGCCCATCGAAATGAACTTCAGGCCGGTCGCTGACTCTATCGGGAAGATCACACCCCCGACCACGTTCGGCTTCTCAGTTGCCCCGAGCATGACCGGAATGGAGGAACCGTATACGTCGGCGTCCAGTATCTCCACGGACTTCCCGACACGATCCAGCGCCGCAGCGAGGTTCACGGCGACGGTGCTCTTGCCTACGCCGCCCTTGCCGCTGACGACCGCGATGATGCGGGTCTTGGATTCGTCCCGGAAGGCCGGGGCAAGTTCCGCCGGACCACCGTGCAGGGAGGTCATGAGGTTCTGGCGATCATCGTCCGTCATCACGCCGAAGTCCACCTCGACGGCCTCGACGCCTTCGATCTCCATGAGCCGGTCCCGCACGTCCGTGGTGATGCGATGCTTCATCGGGCAACCGGCCGTCGTGAGCGCGACGCCGACAGTGACGTTGGAACCCTGGATCTCGACGCCCCGGATCATGTTCAGGGAGATGAGATCGCGCCCGATCTCCGGATCCTTCACGTCCCTGAGCGCCTCCCTGATGCCAGCCTCCGTGAACCCGTCAGCGGGCTCCCCCCCGGAACCCGAAGCCTCGGACCCGTTTACGGGCGCATCCTCGTCGCCGGTACGTCTACGAAACCAATCAGCCACGTCTGCCAACCTCCTCAGCCACCGGATTTCCGGCGCGTCAATCTCTAAAAAACCTGGACTACTCACCCGATTCTGGGCGCAATGTTACCACAGTGATTCTACCTCTCCGCACTCCGAATAACCGCCTATCCCGCCCGGTATTCGCCGAATACATCGCGCAAGATATCCGACACTTCACCCAGCGTCGCCAGCTCCGAGAGAGCCGTTTTCATCGGGTAGAGAAGGTTGTCCCCACTTTCGGCGGCGGCCTTCAACCTGGCTAGAGATTTCTCGACGGCGGCGGAGTCACGGGATTCTTTCAGTTCGGATAGGCGGTCCGACTGTCGCTCGCGGATGGACTCGTCTACGGAATGGAGTTCCATGTCGGGGTCGTCTTCGCCCGAGGCGTAGCGGTTGACACCAACTATTATGCGTTCGTCCTTCTCGATCTCACGCTGGTAGCGAAAGGCCGACTCCTCGATCTCAGCCTGCATGAAACGCTCTTCGATAGCCTTCACGGACCCGCCGATCTCATCTATCCGGCGGATCAACTCCCACGCCTCCTCCTCGACCGCGTCCGTGAGCGCCTCGACGTAGTACGAGCCCGCGAGGGGGTCGGCGGTGTCAGTAAGTCCACCTTCGCTCGCCAGGATCTGCTGGGTGCGGAGCGCGATCCTGGCGCTCCTCTCCGTGGGCAAAGCCAGCGCCTCGTCGAAGGCGTTGGTGTGCAGGCTCTGCGTCCCGCCGAGGACCGCCGAGATCGCCTGCACGGTGGTACGCGCTACGTTGTTCTCCGCCTGCTGGGCCGTGAGAGATGATCCCGCGGTCTGGGTGTGAAAGCGGAGCTTGAGGCTCTTCTCGTCCGTGGCGCCAAAGCGGTCGCGCATGATGCTGGCCCACATCCGGCGCGCGGCCCTGTATTTGGCGACCTCCTGGAAGAGATCGTTGTGCGCGTTGAAGAAGAACGAGAGGCGCGGCGCGAATTCGTCTACCTCGAGCCCGGCCCCTATCGCCGCCTCGACGTAGGCGATGGCGTTGGAAAGCGTGAAGGCAAGCTCCTGCACGGCGGTGCTCCCCGCCTCCCGGATGTGGTACCCACTGATGGAGATGGTGTTCCAGCGCGGCAACTCTTCCGCGCAGTACGCGAACATGTCCGTGGTGATCCTCATCGAAGGAGCGGGCGGATAGATATACGTCCCACGCGCCAGGTACTCCTTGAGCACGTCGTTCTGCGTGGTTCCCGTAACGTCCTCCGGCTCGACGCCCTGCTCCTCGGCCACCAGCGAGTACAAGAGCAGCAGGATGGACGCCGTGGCGTTTATGGTCATCGAGGTAGAGACATCTTTGAGCGGGATGCCGTCGAAGAGATCCCGCATATCCAGCAGGGAGTCTATGGCGACGCCGACCTTGCCGACCTCGCCTAATGCGAGCTGATGGTCTGAGTCGCGTCCCATCTGGGTGGGGAGGTCGAAGGCGACGGAGAGGCCGGTCTGGCCCTGCTCTGTAAGGTACTTGAAGCGCCGGTTGGTTTCCTGCGCGGTCCCGAACCCTGCGTACTGGCGCATGGTCCACGGTCGTCCCCTGTACATGGTCGGGTAGACGCCGCGGGTGTACGGATACTCGCCGGGATCTCCGAGTTTCGCCTCGTAGTCGAAGCCATCGAGGTCGCCGGGATCATAGGCTGGCTTGACTTCTATCCCTGACTCGGTGCGACGTTCGTCCCGCTTCTCAGTGTCCATGCCTA
>JACDAR010000129.1 GCA_013695335.1 Rubrobacter sp. | reverse complement strand
ACCGCGTAGAGCGCCCGATCTCCACCCTCGTGAACGGCGAACTCTCCTGCTTCTAGAGTCAGGTCGGCGGATGTCTGCGCGAGCATCTCGAGTTCGGTATCCGCGAGGTTCGAGAACAGCGGAATTTTCTGGATTTCGTTAGTCGTCAGCATGATTCAATTCAACCCCTGCATGTTTAACACGGCCTGGCAAGAAGCGCACACAAGCAGATCGTCTCCTGGTGACGAGTCAAGGTTTGCAGCACAGCCCTCTTCGTCCCGCCAAGCCTCCCCCCTGACCTTCGTATCAATAGACGCCACAGAACTCCTTTACCTTTGTGGACTTTACTCGCGCGCTCATGGCGCAACCCGTCGAAACAAATGATAAGGGAGCATGGGGCCGACAGGCGAACAGATTCTTGCTCACTTTGCGGAGAATCTGCTGAAATGAGAACGTCGGCATAGGCTATCCTGGCTGCAAGGTTATTTAGAGAGATTAGGATATACCGACGCCGCCAACATACGGGCGGCATGAGCGTCTGGAGGGGGAAGACCACGAAGTCGATCAAGCGGTTCGGGATCCAACCGCCGCAGGCTGGCGGTTGACGCCCGTGGTCTCATCGAACCGCGCCCTCCTGGCCGTGGAGCTGGGGGCGTTCGGGTTCTTCGGGTTCTTCTGGGGAAACTTCGCCGTTCTGCTGGCCGACCTGAGCCGCGCGCTGGATCTGTCTCCCGGTCCACTCGGGTTCGCGCTCTTCGTCGGGGCTGCGGCTTCGATCCTGGCGATGGCCGTCCTCGGCCGAACATCCGACCGCATCGGGCGGCGGACGTACCTCGTGATCTGCGCGTGCGTCTTCGGGACCGGGATCGTCAGCCTGGCCCTGTCCGGTGGCTACGCCGTTTTTCTGATAGTTCTGGTGATCCTGTACGCGGCTGGCGGTCTGTACGACGTTGGGATAAACGCTGCGGCCGTTGACCTCGAAAGGGCGATGGGACGCCGTATCATGTCGTACCTGCACGCGGCATTCTCCAGCGGCGGCGCGATCGGCGCCATCTCCGCTGGCGCACTGTTGCAGATTGGGGTGGATTACCGGCTCGTTTATTTGGGGGTGCTGGTTCCGCTCGTGGCCGTGGTAGTTGCGTTTCTGAATATCAGGTTTCCTCGCATAGAGCAGCCTGCGGATGGGGAGAAGACGGGGACAATGGCGTTGTACCGGAACGCATCCCTCATGCTGGTGGCTGTGATCGCCACGCTGGGCCTCCTGGCCGAGGGGGAGATGGAGCACTGGTCCGGCGTCTACCTGAGGCAGACGTTGGAGATGCCCGCTTTGCTCGGCGGTTCTGGCGTGGCCGTGTTTTACGGCGCGATGGCTGCGGGACGGCTGGGAGCCGCAGGAACCATATCCCGTTTCGGGGATCGCCGGACCCTCATCGGCGCCGGTATGCTGACGGCTGCGGGGATGGCGCTGGCGCTAGTCACCAGCGAGCCTTTGCTCGTCGTCGCCGGTTTCCTGCTGGTGGGGCTGGCGCTCTCCGCCGTGGTGCCTATAGCATTCTCGCTGGCCGGGGATCTCGCGCCTGGACAGGCTGGGGCCGCTATCTCCGCCGTCACCACCCTGGCGTACGGCGGCTTCTTGTTCGGGCCGGTGATCGTGGGTGGCCTGGCAGAAGTCTTCGGGTTGCGGCTGGCGCTTGGCACGATAGCCGTGGCGGGGGTCTCGATCTTTATCCTCTCGTTGCGCGTGAAAGCTTCACGAACCGGCTAGCCGCAGCTACGTTTCGCAGGCTACGCCGTCATCGTCGCCGTCCAGATAATTCGGGTCAGAAGGGTCGTTCTCGAGAACCCTCTGGGCTTGTTTCTGGGTTGCGAAGTCCGCGCAGTCGAGATCAGCCTGTTCGCCGTAGCCCCCATTCGACTGCGCTTCCCCCGAAGGCGTATTCTCTGACCCGGAGCATCCGCCGCCGATCCCGTTTCCCCTGTCCGTCTGCTGGCAGAGCGCCTCATCGGAGAGTCCCCACAGTCCCCTTTCGTTTTCCCTGGCTTCTCTTTGCGCCTTCTGGAACCTGTCCACGTACCTGACGTTCGGCGGGAAAGTCGCTACTTGCGCGTATCCTTCTTCGACGAGGACTTCGTTGAACATCCGGGCGTCAGGCAGGTGGACGTAAGCCAGAAGCCTTCCGTAAGGATCTCGTTTCTGCACGTCCAGTTCGAGGACCACGTTCTTGCCTTCCAGGTGCCTCTTCGTGAACTCCGAAGCCTCAGGACCGTATGGCTGCGTCCCGAAATGGGTTTCCGGGGTGTCCACCCCGATCAGGCGCACCCGCGAGAAACCTTCCACGGAGGGCGAGATGTCCACTGTATCCCCATCCACGGCGCGGGTCACGGTCGTATCCTGGTCGCCAGCTTCGGCAACGTTCCCGGAGGTCTGCCCGTGTGAATTCACTGTGGCAGTCTCGGAAGGAGCATCGTTCAGGGACGCTGAGATCGAACCGAATACCAGCGTGAGCGCCAGGGCGGCTACGGAGATCACGCCAAAGGTTTTCATCGGTTTGTGCCTGGAGCTTCTCAGAAGGAGGCCGCAGACGCCCACCGCGAAAACAAGCAGAGAGACGAGGGCGAGTATCCCGGTGGAGACAGATATGATCTGAACCACGAAGCTCAATTTGAATACCCCTCAGCCGAGGAATCCGACTCCGTTCAGCCGGCGGCGGCCCGCGCGAGGCGCTCCTCGGCGTCGGCGATCTCAGGGTCTTCGATGCGCTTGAAGAGCGGCTTCGCGCCGGTTACCCGGTATTCTTCGGGCATTCCTTCGAGGTCTGAGATCCTCTCCACGGGGCCATTGAAGAAGCCTTGCAGCCGCTCCACGGCGTCAGGGACGTACGGGGCCATATGGTAGGCGATGGAGCCGAGCAGGACGCAGCAGGCGTAGAGATCCTCCCTCGCCTTCTCCTGGTTCTCCTTGCGACTCTTCCACGGGGCTGCGGCGTCGAAGAAGCGGTTTGCCCTTCTCCCCATCGCCAGAAGCTCTCCCAGCGCGTCGCGCGGGCGTGGGGCCATCATCCGCTCATCGAAGCGGGTTTCGAGGGCTTTGAAGTCCGCGAAGACCTCGTTTATCTCTTCTGAGGGATTCTCCGGGCGTGGAAGCTCGCCGTCGAAGTATTTCTCGGTGAAGGAGAGGACGCGGTTTACGTAGTTTCCGAGGGTGCCGATCAGGTCGTTGTTCACCCGGCTCTGGAAGTCGCGCCACGAGAACACCACGTCGCCGGTCTCGGGCAGGGTCGAAGAAAGATAGAACCGCAGCGGATCGGCGGGGAAACGTTCGAGGGCTTCGTGCAGCCACACCGCCAGGTTTCGGCTGGTTGACATCTGCATTGCCCGCCGCTCGCCGTCCACTATTACTTCGAGGTTCATGAACTCGTTGGCCGGTACGTCGAATGGGAGCACGAACTGCTCCTCGCCGTCCTCGCCGCAGCCCATGAGCTGGGCCGGCCACATCGTCGTGTGGAAGACGGTGTTGTCCTTGCCGATGAAGTGGTAGAGCTTCGTGTCAGGCTCCTGCCAGTACTCGCGCCAGAGATCCGGCTCTCCTATCCTCTCGGCCCACTCTGCGGTGGAAGAGACGTAGCCGATGCAGGCGTCGAACCACACGTAGAAACGCTTGTCCTCGAAGCCAGGCTCCGGCACAGGGACGCCCCACCGGATATCACGGGTGATGGGCCGTTTCTCCAGCCCGCCGTCGATGATGCCGAGGATGAAGTTTTTGACGGACGTGCGCCAGTGATTCTGGCCCGCTATGTACTCCCTCAAGCGGTCTGAGAACTTCGGGAGATCCAGGTACAGGTGCGTGGTCTCGCGCACCTCGGCGGGGCCGCCCGTGACCTTGGAGTGCGGTTCTATCAGCTCATACGCCTCATACCACGAGCCGCAGTTGTCGCACTGGTCGCCCCTCGCCTCTTTGTATCCGCAGACGGGACACGTCCCTTCGACGTAGCGATCCGGAAGGAAACGTCCCTCGGAAGGGCTGTACATCTGCTTTGACTCGGCCTCCGAGATGTAGCCGCCCTCCTTGAGCTTGCGGTAGAAGAGCTGGGTCACGCCTGCGTGCAGCGGCCGCGATGTCTGCGAGAAGTTATCGAAGGAAATACCGAAGCGCCTGAACGTCTCGTCCATGTGCGTCCACCAGTAGTCAACTACCTCCTGGGGTTCCTTGACTTCCCGCTCCGCCCTTAGCGTGATGGGAACACCGTGGTCGTCGGTTCCGCAGATGTAGATCACATCCTCGCCCCGCGCCCGCAGATACCGGACAAAGGCGTCGGCAGGCAGATAAGCGCCAACGATCTGCCCCACGTGCAACGGTCCGTTCGCATAAGGCAACGCAGAAGTCACAAGGTAACGCTGTCTTCTCTCTTCCATACGAAAAGAATAGCATCCGCGTCCACCCCCCGGCCAAACTCTGCACAGCCTCCGCCAAACAATACCGAACCATTAGTCGAATAGAAAAATGTAAAGTTAACTTGACAAACAACCGCTGTCAAGTTAACTTTACAGGTATGGAAAACGACGTGCGGGATCTGAGGACTAGCAAGGGGTTATCCCAGGGGCGATTGGCTGAGAAGATGGGTGTCTCTCGGCAGACCATCAACGCCATAGAGACCGGGCGATACACGCCGTCTTTGCCGCTGGCGATCTCGCTGTCGCGGTTCTTCGGGCTACCGGTTGAGGAGGTATTTCGTGCAGACGACGAGCAATAGGAAGTGGGCAGTGCCGCTGTTGTGCCTGGTTCTGGGCGTCGCGTACCTGGCGACGTTCTGGATCGCCGGGAATCCCGTGTGGGGGGTGGGGCCATTCGCCATCATGGTTGGATACGGCATGGTGCTGCTGCTTGGCGGGCGCAGCGAGGTAATCCGCACGCTACGCGGCCAGCCTTCCGACGAGATGTGGGGATCTTTCAGTATGAGGGCGAGCCTGTTCTCGTTCTACGTGCTTGTTCTCGTTTTGATCGGCATGGCGTTCTACGAGATAGCGCGCGGGCAGGACGCCCAGCCGTACGGGCTGCTCTGCCTCGTTGGCGGCGCCAGCTACATAGGAGCCCTGATCTGGCACCGCTTCCGTTCGTAGCGTGGGCCTGAATTTGCAAACCATGGATTCGATGAGAGGAGGTGGTCGGATGTTTCAGAGGAGTTCGATATTCCGGTTGATGTTGCTTGTGGCGGGCGTGCTCGCCTTTGGCGGGCTGGCCTGGATCAACGGCGGTCCCATCGGTAACGTCGGGACGTGGCTGGTAGTGGCGTTTGTCATCAGTGGTTCGGCTTTTGCGGGTCGCAGTTGTGTTCCGTGTTTCGTTGGCCGCGAGCGTTCGTGATCCGCGGCCCAAAGATCATTCACGCAGGACCGGGGCGCCACGCTCCGGTCCTCTTTATTTCCCAGAACAGTCGCATGTTAAGATGGCTATTCTTATGGTCTCAGATTCCCTGCTAGAAGTCCCATTCCGGCGACTCCATCCCGAGGCAAGGACGCCAGAACGGGCACATTCGGGAGATGCCGGCTACGACCTGCGATCCGTGGACGAGACGGTGATTGCGCCGGGTGAGAGGGTATTGGTTGGGACCGGCGTATCGGTCGCCATCCCGAGAGGGTACGCGGGACTCGTGCTGCCCCGGAGCGGGCTCGCGGTCAGGCACGGCGTATCGCTCGTCAACACACCAGGCCTCATAGACTCAGGGTATCGCGGGGAGATCCGGATTCCCCTCATCAACCACGATCTCACGGAAACCTTCCGCGTCGAGCGGGGGATGAGGATCGCGCAGCTCGTTCTCGTCCGCGCAGGAGACGCTTTGTTTGTAGAGGTGGATCTCCTGGATGCTAGCGCCGACGGCCGTGGAGAGGGCGGCTTCGGTTCATCGGGCACGGTCTGATAGTCCAATGTGCCGGATCGAACCACGGACAAATCGCTGATGTTTCTGCTCCGCAGGCCGGATGATCAGGCCATCGCGAAGTTCATCGCGTTGGAGCGAGATCTTCCGTTCTCGTATGGGGAAGTCGGAGCTACCCGGACGGACGCGACACCCAAAGGATACGTGGCTGACCTCTACCGGGTGAAGCTCGGTGAGGGGGAGGTAGCTTTCCGGCGTGCCGTGGATGCCCTGTGGGGCTGGCGGCAGTTCGGTATCGGATGGACGAGCCTGCATCCATCCTCTGCGGGGATCGAAGTCGGCTCCACGGTGGCCGTTCTCGCCAGGCACCTTGGGTTCTGGTCGCTGAACTCAGCCCGCATCGTGTACACGCTCGACGAAGATGAATCTCTCCGACGCTTTGGATTCGCCTACGGGACGCTCCCAGGCCACTCGGAGAAAGGTGAAGAACTGTTCTCCGTGGAATGGAATAGAACCGATGACGCGGTTCACTACGCAGTCTTCGCCTTCTCGCGGCCAAGTCACCCCCTGGCGTGGCCGGGTTATCCGTTCGCCAGGATGTTGCAGCGGCGGTTCAGGAGAGATTCCACGCGGGCGATGGTGGAGGCGGTTGCCGGGGCAGACAGCCTGTAGCCTCCGGTTCTCGGATAAAGTATCGGCCTCCGAGAAGTTGCTACACTTCCTCCGGTTTGAACGGCACTACTCACGCCATATTCGGGATCGGGGCGCTGGCTGGCGCGGCGTTGCTGTTTGGCATGGAACCCCCGATCTGGGCCTATCCGGTGGCGGCGGTAGCCGCATGGTTGCCTGATGTGGACAACCCGCGCAGCACGCTGGGCAACGGCCTCAGCAGGAGCAAGAATCCGGTGTGGGATGTGATCACCCGCCCACCGAGCTGGGCCTTGCGGACCACCTCTTTCTTCCTGATCCGCACCGTCGGTCATCGCACCCTGACACACTCGCTAGTCGGCCTCGCGCTCTTTCTCCTGCCGATGTGGCTGCTCTTCGGGAGGTTCCCCGATATTTTCGTCGCCCTGGCGGCTGGCTGCGTGTCGCACATCCTGGCCGACGCCCTGAACACGCCGGGCGTGCCGCTCCTGTGGCCCCTGGGCTGGCGGTTCCGGCTCCTGCCGGGCGGCGTGCGCTCCGGAGGACTCGCTGAGGCCGTAGTGGCGCTCGTGGCAGCGGTTCTCACCGCCGGCGGAATCTTTATGCTGTACCCGGCGCTCGGCGGACTCCTCTGAAGCGATTGGGGGGAACCATTCCTCAAGGCGATTATCCCTTAGGCGTGGGTACTTACTTCATTTCCCCAAGCCAGAATCTCCTTTGAAGGATGCGCTGGGCTCTTCTCAGGAGTAAACTGCGTTTGCTATGTGACGAGGCGGTAGACCCTAAAGGAGAGCGTTGATGGGGACAACCACTTACACATTCGTTTTATGGCTTATGTTGTTCGTCTATGCTCTCCACATCCTAGAAGAGCATACCTTAGATTGGCTGGGTTGGGCCCGCTCTACCTTAAAACTCGATCTTGACTGGGCGGATTTTTACGTTACTAACGCGGTAGTAGTAGTTGGCGGTATTTGCACGGCGATGATCGGCTGGCGGCTACCCGAGATAAGTCTAACGTTTCCAGCACTAGCGTTGGTCAACGCTTTGCTATTCCACATAGGACCGACTTTGGTTCAGCGCCGCTTTTCACCGGGCACGATCACGGCGATCCTCCTTTTTCTGCCAGTCGGAATCTGGTCGTACTATGGAGCGTACCTGGACGGGGTCCTCACCATACAGATAGGCGTTGTTTCTGCTTTAGGTGAGGCTGTCCTAATGGCTTACCCGATAGTATTACTGCGATTAAAAGGACGCTTACTGAACCATAAAAGTAGCATCTGATACTTTGGCTACACTCTCGTAGGCCCTCAGAAGGTCAAGGTTGCTGATGTACCCGCCTCTAAGGGATAGTTATCTTCCTCAAAACCGCTTCAGCATTCAGCAATCAGCTGTCAGCTCTGATTTGCTAGCCACCGCAGCGCCTCCCGGCTCGCGGGGTGCGTCTCCCGGCCGCGCTCCTCGTTGTGGGCAATGTCGCGCTTCAGGGCCTCGGCTGCGGTTTCGTAGAGATCCTGCTCCGCCAGTTCCCGCAAGCGTTCCACGCTCGGATAATCGCGGCCCGGTTCGATCGCATCAGCCACGAACACTGCCAGCGCGACAGGCCCCATCTCTGGCGCGCCAGTGGTGTGAACCCGCAGTGCTTCGAGCACTTCCTCGTCCTCGATGCCGAGTTCGCGTTTTGCGATCTCCGCCGCCACGGGACCGTGCAGGAGCATCGGGCTCTCCAGCTCAGGCTCGCCCACTGGCAAATTCCATTCCCCCGCCAGGCGAAGAAGCTCGTCTTTTTCAACCTCGCGGGCGGCGTCGTGCAGCAGGGCGGACAGGCGAATCCGGTCTCCATCCAGGCCGTGCAGCGAAGCCAGAACCTCTGCGGTCTCGACTACCCTGATGGTGTGGGAGTAGCGTTTCTCGGAGAGCTGGGCGTGGATGAGGGCGCCAGCCGACCTGAGCTTCGCGTCGCTTGTTTTACGATCCGTCATAGGGGGGATTGTAGGATAACGAAATGAGAGAAAACAGTCAGATAAACAGCGCAGAGATCATAGCCATCGGCACCGAGATGCTTCTCGGTGACCTCGTAGACACCAACTCGGCGTGGTTGAGTCAGCGTCTCGCCATGCTCGGGGTGAGCCTCTATCGCCACACTACGGTCGGGGACAACAGGGCGCGTGTCGTAGCCGCCATGAAGGAGGCCACCTCGCGGTCGGACCTGGTTGTCACCACCGGCGGGCTCGGCCCGACCTCGGACGATATCACCAACGAATGCCTTGGCGAGGTCGCTGGCCGGAAGATGGTCGAGTACCCCGAGGCCCGTCAGCACGTGGATGAGATGTTCCGGCGTTTCGGGCGCAAACCGACGCCTTCAAACTACAAGCAGGCGCTCTTCCCCGAAGGCACGACACTAGTCCCGAACCCGCGCGGCACGGCGATGGGGGCAATGCTCGAGGTGGACGGCACGCTTTTCGTGACGTTCCCAGGTGTGCCCGTCGAGATGCGCGGTATGTTCGGGGACACGATCGAGCCCCTGGTCCGCGAACGCTCTGACGGCTCCATAGTCAGCCGAACGCTGTGGTTCTCCGGGATCGGGGAGTCCGCGCTCGCTGAGCAGGTACAGGAATTCCTCGACGCTTCCGACCCGACGGTAGCGCCGCTGGCCGGGCAGGGCAAGGTTCGCCTGCGGATAACGGCCCGTGCGTCCACTCCGGAGGAGGCTGAAGGCAAGATCGAACCAGTGGCCGGTGAGATCCTATCCCGCCTCGGCGACTACTTCTTCGGGGAAGGAACCGAGACCCTGGAGAGCGCCGTCGGGCGCCTGCTCCGGGAAAAAGGCGTGACCATATCCCTCGCCGAGAGTTGTACGGGCGGCCTCCTCGCCAAGCGACTGACCGATGCACCTGGATCTTCCGCGTACTTCCTCGAAGGTCTCGTCACGTACTCCAACCAGGCGAAAGAGCGGTTGCTCGGCGTCCCACACGAAACACTCGAAGAACACGGCGCGGTTTCCGAGCCTGTCGCGGAGGCGATGGCCGAGGGTGTGCGGAAGGTGGCGGGTTCGGACTACGGGCTTTCCGTGACTGGCATAGCCGGCCCTGAGGGCGGGACCGAGGAGAAGCCGGTCGGTCTCGTGTACGTGGGGCTTGCGGATTCGGAAGGGACGATGGCGGAGAGGATGGACCTCACGGCGTGGGAGAAGTCCAGGGAGGCTATTCGGGAGCGGAGCGCCAACCGGGCCTTCGACTTCCTGCGCCAGCGGCTGGACGGAAAACTCTGATTCGGAAAAAAATTCTTGCTGTACACAATCTGGAGTAGTACACTTCCCGAAGTTGGAAGCACGCGAGAGGAGGTGATCCAGATAGACGCATCGAGTAGTAGTCGCGGGTATCTTCGGGGAGAGGTGGCGCTAACCTAGA
>JACDAR010000092.1 GCA_013695335.1 Rubrobacter sp. | reverse complement strand
ACCGGGCCGACCCCGCTCGGAAGTCGGGTGGCGGCGCGGGGCTGGGGCTCTCCATAGCACGCCAGGTCGCCGAGGCTCATGATGGCACCATAGAGGTCGAAAGCAATCTCGGAGAAGGATCAACCTTCATGCTCCTCCTTCCCCGGAAGCCAATCTTCCCGCAGTCCTGAGGTCACGCTCCCTCTTGAATCGAATTCTAATCTTCCTCTTAGTCCTGTCTTAATTTTTCACGGGAGACTCAGGGTCAGCTAGGCAGTGCCAGAGGAAGTGAAGGAGGTGCCGCCGCACCCAAGAGTGGAACACATAGGCGCAAGATACGGATAGAGAAAGGTAAAGAATGAACAGGAAGAAAGTAGTTGTCGGGATCGTAGCCGCGGCTTTATTGGCGGTTGGCGGGTTCACGGCAATGGCTGCCGGACAGAGTCCGACGACCCAACAAGGATCTAGCGCCCAAGAGGAGCAGCCCTCCTACAAAGGCTCCATAGCCGCACCCGAGGAGCAGGGAAGTGATGCCAACGAGGGCAATGAGGCGCAGGATAACGAGGCTGCAGATGAGCAGGAGCAGGGAAATGAGACCACTGAGTCCAGGCAGCTAGAGAGCCTCGCCAAAATAGATCAGGCCACCGCCGAGCTGGCTGCTCTCAAGGCCGTTCCAGGCACCGTCAAGAACACGGAACTTGAGAATGAAAACGGCTTCGTAGTATATGGTGTCGAGATAGCGGGCAATGACGGTAAGACCCACGATGTAAAGGTTGATGCGGGCAACGCCGAGGTTCTTCACCAGGATGTTGACGGCGCTGAGGAGGACAGCGGCTCAGAGGACGTCGGTTAACAACCAATAGCAAGACAAGCCCGAAAGCTCGAAAGCTCGAAGGGATGAGACTTGTCCCCTCGAGCTTTTCTCGTTCTGTACGTAGGAGCAATAGGTGGTCTGTTGGAGTGGAACAAGTGGTCTAGGCGCGCCCGAAACAGACTTGCCAGGTCCCTGCAAATGGGCGTTAAATTGACCACGAATCACGCGTTCCCGCCTCGCGATCGAGCCCTCTTCCCGAAAACAACAAACTACCGACAAAGGCGTCGTTTCGCGGAGGTCGCTACGATGCGAGTCTCATCCACTCCGCTTCTGCCAGCACTGCTCCAGCTATACGTCGCGGGTTGTGTGCGTCGGTCTGAGACGGGCTACCCACGTTCGCGTCCGGTTCCCGTGCCATACCCCAGAGCGTGAAGATCGCAGTGGCGATCCGGGACGAGGGCCGATGCGTCGAGTGTGGGGCAGATGACGACTTGCAGTACGATCACATCATCCCGTTCTCACGGGGCGGGCTGTCCGACGACCCGGACAACATCCAGCTTCTCTGCGGCTCGTGCAACCAGAGCAAGGGCAACAGGTGGATCGGCTAGCGTTCCCGCGGCGTCTGTTCCGCCCCGGCCCGATCTGTGCGTCGTGTCCGTGGCTCTTTCCAGTCTCACGCGGCGTGAACCTCCAGTAGCAGCTCGGCTGGGTCGAGGGGAACCCAGCGCGAGGGGTCTTCATCCAGCACGACCCGCGCCTCGTTACCCTTCACGTCCCAGAGCTCGCCGGGTCCCCGGACAGTATCGACCCGCTTGCCGATCAGCGGGTAGAGGTCCTCGATGGGCGGCGGTCCGGGCAGCTTCTCCAGTTCCTCGACATAGCCGTCCGCGGGGCCGCCTTCGGCGTTGGCGGGGTGGGGGTCGGGCTATGTGCATCCGCCTTCCGAGAGGCCCTGGTGGAGGAGGGTGTTCGGGGGGTGAGCGCAGCTCAGGCCAGTCTGCTCGTCTCCCTGGTAAGCTCGCCCATAACGAAGTACGCCTCCTGCTCGCGGGCGCACGCTTTGCAGAAGGGTATGCCATGGATCTCCACCACCGCTTGGTGGATGCAGGGGTGTTCCGTCTTGCTTCGCACCTGGCACGGCCCCAACTGCTTTGTCGTCGCTTCGGTCAAGAGAAGCTCCTTCCCCATGAGCCCAACGGTCGTTCGCTCCTGAGCTCCTGAGAGTAATTCCAGGTGGCAAAAATATTCGGACCAGCGAAGCC
>JACDAR010000077.1 GCA_013695335.1 Rubrobacter sp. | reverse complement strand
AGGTTCACGTCCAGGAGGACGAACTCCGGGGCGATGCTCGCGTCCCTTCCGGCGTGGGAGCCAATCCCGAACAGGAAGTCGAGCGCCTCCTGCCCGCTCCTGGCGACTGCCACGTCATCGACCTCTGCGACTATGCCATGTTTGCGGAGAGCACGCATGGCGAGCAGTACCTGATCCTCGTCGTCCTCCACGAGCAGTATGACCCGTTCTTCGCCCACACTCTCCCCCCTCCTGTAATTCGCGGCGATTATCCCACCAATTTATGGAGAATGCCAGCAACGAAAAACGGCCCCGGCCTCAGCCGGGACCGTCAACAATTGATGATCTGGAACCTACAGGTTCGCCACGTCCCGCTCTTTCTCAGCGGTCCACACGGCTGGATCTTCCGCGTCCCCGGCCTCGCCCTGCTCCTCCAGCCAGCGCTCGGCGTCTATGGCGGCGCGGCAGCCGTCGCCGGCTGCTGTGACTGCCTGGCGGTAGCGCGTGTCCGAAACGTCGCCGGCAGCGAACACGCCGGGGACGCTGGTCATGGTGTGCTCTTTCTGGAACACGTAGCCGCCCTCGTCCATCTCCACCTGCCCCTCAAAGATGCCGGTAGCGGGCGTGTGACCGATGGCCGCGAAGAAGCCGTCAACCGGGATCTCCCGCTCCTCGCCGGTGTTCACATCCTTCACCCTGACACCCTCGACGTTGTTCTCGCCGAGGACTTCTTCGACCACCGTGTCGGTAAGAAAGGAGATCTTGGAGTTCTTCCTGGCGCGGTCGAGCATGATCCTGGACGCCCTGAACTCGTCGCGGCGGTGGATAAGAACTACCTCGTCTGCGAACTTGGCGAGCACGCCCGCCTCTTCCATGGCGGTGTCTCCCCCTCCGACGACGGCGGCCTTCTTGTTCTTGTAGAAGAACGCGTCGCAGGTGGCGCATCCGCTGACGCCCTTGCCCTGCAACCTCTCCTCGCCAGGCACCCCGAGCCACCTGGCCTGGGCTCCTGTGGCGATGATGACGGCCCCGGCGTCTACAGGCTCATCCTCGTCCTCGGCCCACAGCCGGAACGGACGCTCGGAGAAGTCCACCCGCTCGACGTTCTCGGGGCGCATCTCAGCCCCGAAGCGGGCGGCCTGGGCCTCGAACTCATCCATCATGTCAGGCCCCATCACGCCATCGCGGTAGCCAGGATAGTTCTCCACGTCAGAGGTGAGCATGAGCTGCCCGCCCATCTCGAAGCCCTGGAAAACCAGCGTCTTCAGGCTGGCCCGCGCCGCGTAGAGCGCGGCGGTGTACCCGGCCGGGCCTGATCCCACTATCACAACGTCATAATATCTATCCGCCATCCCAAACTCTCCTCTGAAATACGAGATCCAATACATGTATTTTATTACATCTTGCGTGTCGGATGGTTCCAGCGTTCACATATCCCCAACGCGCCGCTGCGGGCTATGGCCTCGCGGGAATATAATGCCTGCCCCAGCGAGAAGGAGAAACGCCTTTGTCACGCCCTCCGGCCAGCATCGCCGCCTTTGTTTTCGTGGCGGCCTTCCTATGCGCCGGGTGCGCCGGGGATGAGGGCATCAGCGCCGTACGGACGCCTGAACTAAAGGAGGTCCCCGCCATCATGGAGCCAGGGCGACAGTCGTCGAAGGCGTCCGGCTCCTCCATACGGGAGGATATTTCGGCGATGCCGGATCTCAAAGTCGGCAGCTTCGAGAGGCCCGATCCCGCTCAGGTACCGGAGTACGAGATCCTGGATCGCACACCCTCCGACAGGGACGGCGCCCACGCCGTGAGGCTGCTCGTGGATTCGAGATCCCGAACCCAGAAGGACTTCGAGATCATCGCCCGCGACCTCAAGGCCCGTTTCGCCGGCTACGACGCCATCTCGGTCGAGTTCACCGATACTCATGACGTGCTCGCTTACACAGGCGCGGCCCTGATCTACAATACCCCCGCCGGCGTGTACTACATGGGCTTCGTGTACGGCCCGCCAAGCCCGAAAGGCTACTACGTCAGGGCTGCAGAATAGCCTGCGCCCATCCCCCGCTTTTCCTGTTTGGCAAGCGCTGCGCCTGCCGTAAAATCAGGACAGAACCAGGGCTGAGGAGAAGGGAACATGACAGCGACGCTTACGGTGAGGGACGAGACCACTTCAAGCTTCGATGAAGATCACGTATTCCTGCTCGACCTTCCATCTGAGCGGGTCACGGTGGAGCAGTTGATCCGGACGCGCGTGCGCCGCGAAGTCGAGGACTACAACGCCAGCACATCGGAGCACTTCAAAGGCCTCGTCCAGCCGAGCGATGCCGAGAGGACGCTGAACGGTTTCAAGGTACGCAAGGGACGGAGGATCGACCCTGATGAGCAATGCGGTAAGGCAGTGGAGGCGTTCGGGCGCAACGGTTTCATCCTGCTCGTGGACGACCGGCAGGCCGAGAAGCTCGTTCCGCTGGTCGGGGGGTGACATGGGACTCCTCAACTGGTTCAAGAAGCGCCCGGAAAACCGAAGCGGCCTTGATCTCCAGCCTGCAAAGAACTAGACACTATCCCAGTATCTCGAAGGTGGTCCAGCACATCCGCCCTTCCAGTCCAGAGGAACAGCGGGCATTTGTCATGGCTGCGGTAGCTTGGACATCTGCTGCGAAAAACGAGAGTAACTACTCGACCTCGACTCTCTACCAGGTGGTGCTAGAAGTATTGCGACCCAGACTTCCCTTCGACCATGACGACGTAGGAAACCTCGCCAGTAACCGCGCAACGCCCGCGCGGAGCGCGGACTGGCATAATCAATGCTCCGCACGAAATCAGGCCAACAATCGCGCAACACGGGGCCGCAGTTGAACCTGGCAGAGATAGAGAAATCATAGAACCTCGCCGATCACGCAGACTACGGGAGGCTCGAGCTCAACCGTTAGACGGCTGCATGCTCATGCCTGTTGAGCGACTCCGATGTTCCGAGCGAGCCGGTCAGCAATCGAACACGGACCAGCACACCTCATTGCGCAACCTCTGGTCGTCCAGCACGAGTTCTCGGAGCTCGCTGGGAAGCTGTGCCCGTTGCCACTGGCACTCCAGGCGACCAGCCTGCTCTTGCTCTCCTTCAGGAGCCGCCGCGCGTGCGGCCCTGATCGCGTAAGCCGCTGCACCCAGTTCATGAGCTGCCACGTGAGCTACCGCCACGGCTTGACCGGCGGCAAGAGCCGCTTGCTTTGCAGCACCCGACACCTCTCGGGCCGCCGCATTTGCGAAGGCGGCCGTGCGGGCTTGCGTCATCGTGATCTCACCCCGCGCCCAAGCACGCGCCAATTCGATCGCGCGCCGCGGCCGGTCGTCACTGGGGCGCACGTGCTCGAAGTAGTGCAGCACATGCTCGGCACAATCGGCCGCCCAGACCGCGAGGCGGTGATGATCGGCGTCCTGTAGAGTGCCGCCCCGACGCACGGTCACAAGCCGAGGGCCCCGCTGCTCACTGAAAATCATTCGTCTGCCCATTCCTGTTCTTCCGGCCTAACTGGTAGTTATGCCGCTCGTTGCAGCATAACGTTACACGATTTAGAGTGCATTGCAAAACCTCACTTCAGGTGGTTGAGGCAGATGAGCGAGCAGCCGAGGTGGAGGAAGGCTTCGGAAGTCCATCCCGAAGGCGGTGAAGGATCAGCACGCGGACGAATTGAAGGAGTTGAAGGCAGCGGCGAAGGACATCCAGAAGATGCTCCCGGCGCAGAGGGATCGGATCGAGAGCCTGTACCTGGAAGAGAAGAGCTGGACCTACGCCGTTTGGCGCGAGAGGTATCTGAATCATCCACTCGTCGGAACGTTGGTGCGGCGCCTGATCTGGCGTTTCAAAGATGGAGACCGCGCATCTGCCGGAGTCTGGCACGAGAGTCGCATCACGGGCCGAAACGGACGTTCGCTCGACTGGATAGACGAGGATACGAGGGTCGAACTCTGGCATCCGATAGGCGAAACCACGGATGAGGTGCTGGCGTGGCGGGACTGGCTGGCTGAGTTGGAGATCCGTCAGCCATTCAAGCAGGCCCACCGCGAGGTCTATCTCCTGACGGACGCGGAGCGCACCACGCGCACCTACTCCAACCGCTTCGCGGCCCATATCCTCAAACAGCACCAGTTCAACGCGCTTTGTGGCGCGCGGCTGGAAGAACAGCCTCAGGCTCATGGTGGACGACGTCTACCCGCCTGCCACCCGCACGATGGAAGCCCACGGCCTGCGGGCGGAGTTCTGGATCGAAGGTATCGGTGAAAATTTTGGCACGGACACCAACGATTCAGGCACGTATCTGTATCTGGTCACGGATCAGGTGCGCTTCCATCCCATAGACGCCCGCGAGAACTACGCCCACGCCGGGGGCGGCGGGTACGGGTCCGGTTTTTATGGACATGGAGCGGTCGCCGAGCCGCTCGCGCTCGAAGCCGTGCCGCCGCTCGTTCTGTCCGAGATCATGCGGGACACAGACCTCTTCGTGGGCGTCGCGAGCGTCGGCAACGACCCAAACTGGTCTGATGGCGGTCCTGAAGGCCGCTTCCGCGACTACTGGACCGGCTACTCTTTCGGGGAGCTGACTGAGACGGCGAAGACCCGCAAGCAGGTGCTCCAGAGGCTCGTCCCGCGACTCAAGATCTCGGATCGCTGCCATCTGGAGGACAGGTTCCTCATAGTCCGGGGCGATGTGCGGACGTACAGGATCCACCTCGGCAGCGGCAATATACTCATGCAGCCAAACGACCAGTACCTGTGCATCGTGCAATCACGCGGCGCGGCCAGCACCCAGGCAGGCAAGGTCTTCCTCCCGTTCGAGGGCGACGGCACGCTCGCGCTCATCCTGAGCAAAGCGTTTCTGCTGGCCGAGGACGGGAAGATAGAAGACCCAACTATCCTGCACCAGATCCGGGGATAGCCTCCGGCTATATCATGGGCGGGATTGGCGGGCGCGAATATACTTTCGTCGCGCAGCGCACTTGTCGGACAATGGAGAATGGGTTGGGATGACTAATTGCTTCGGTCGCTCGTTGTCTAAGTGTTGTTCTGGTTCATCGGCTTCGCAGCAGTCGGCCTCGTGGCGGCACACGGAGGGTTGGACGTGAGATCCGCGCTCGAACGTGTGCAGGCGCTATGGCGATTCCTGCGGTATGGAAAGCGGGATCTCACGCAGGCAAAGCAGCAAGAGCAGAAAACCCAACTCCAGCTTCAGGAAACCAGAGAACAGCTCAGCGGCGCGGATAAACAGAACAAGCGGCTGAGACGTCGGCTGGAGCGCAAGAACCAGCAACTCCAGCAGGCAAAGCAGAAGCTCAGGCAAAAGGTAAAAAAGCAACGAGAACGACTAAAAGTCAAGGATCAGCAACTCGAGCGTAGAGGCCGCGGGATCTCCAGGCTGCAAGAGCAAGCAAAGGAGCTAAAGAGCGTCAGGACTCAGGTATCTAATCAACGCAAGACACTGAATCTCAGGAGTCAGGAGATAGGACAGCTTCGGAAGGACCTATCCGTTAGGGGCGCCACTGAGAGCAAGGGTCCGCAGGTAGAAGGAAGCCAGGATTCGGGCTCGCTGCCAGACTTTCTGATCATCGGCACGCAGAAAGGCGGCACCACCCTCCTCTACTATCTGCTGTGCCAGCACCCACGGATCGAACCAGCCGCCGAAAAAGAAGTTCACTATTTCGATACCCCGAAGTTCCAGAAAGGCGCCGACTGGTACCGCTCGAACTTCCCGCCACCT
>JACDAR010000051.1 GCA_013695335.1 Rubrobacter sp. | reverse complement strand
GGGCTGGATCGGGTATGGTGCAGAGCGCGAGCGTGAAGACCACCGTGTCGAAGCTCGCGTCCGGGAAGTCCAGATAATGGGCATCCCCGGAGCGCAGATCGGCTCCCATGCCCATTCTGACGGCGCGATCCCGGGCGATATCTAGCATCTCGGGGCTCAACTCGACGCCCGTAAAGCGTACTCCCGCCGGGTAGAAAGGCAGGTTCCTACCAGTCCCGCACGCTACTTCAAGCACATCGCCTTGAGCCCGGGAGCAGACCCACTCGCGGCCCCCGCCGAATAGTAGCTTCTCGAAGACCCTGATGGCCCTGTCGTAGCGGGCGGCCTCCTGATCGTAGATACGCCGGACGCGCCAGGTAGCTTCTTCCATGCGGGCATTATCTTACGATGGCCCGATCCCCGCCAGAGAGCTGACTTTCCGATGGCATGAGAAAGGCGCGGCTACCATTCCGCCGCGCCTCGCTGTGTTCGAGCTTTTTGCCGGGTTACCGGCTCGGGGTCTGGCTTCCGGAGCCGCCAAGTTCGCCGCGCTCGACGATGCCGACGAAATTCTGGAGGTCTTCCCGCGTGCTTTTCTCGGGGTCGGAGAGCACGCTCGCGACTACTTCGCCAACCTTGCCACCGGGCGGGTTAGCGTAGTTCATGGTCACCTCGACGCGGGTACGGTCTGGGAGCAACTCCTCGAACCGAACCTCGCCGCTGGTCATGATCTCGCCTTCGACCGTGTTCCAGCCGATGCCGCGCGACGGGTCCATCTCCGTCGTCTTCGCGTCGAACTCCACGGACTTACCGAGTGGGCCTTTGATCTTCCAGTGGCTGGAGTCCTGGCCCGTCATCCTGACGTCTTCAATGTTGCTCATGAACTTCGGGAAGTTCTCGAAGTTCGACCAGTAGGTGAAGACATCCTGGAGCGGAGCCTGTACCTCAACAGTTTCATGTACGCGCTGTGCCAAAACTTCTCCTTCTGTGGATTACGATCTTACAAACTAACGGTATCAGGCATGAGATTTCCGCCAGTGATTTTGCGTACGGGAATGTTCACCCGCACTTGAATCCCACTATTTCAGCGGTACTTTCGGACGTCGTGGAGTAACAAACTATTCTGCCGGGATCGTTTCGAGTACACCGATCTCTCACAAGAGTGCGGCCCCGCTGGGAAACTACTAGCGGGGCCGCGTGAAGCGTTGGTATGTTCTGGTTGTCTAGTTTCTGCGGCGGCGGAGGAGCCAGAATACGACTACCAGAACGCCGATACCCGCAGCCAGCGGGACTACGCGCTTGAGGACGGCGTCGCGGCTGGCCTCGCCGAGATCCAGGGGTTCCACATCGTGGTCCTGCTGGATCACCCTACGCTTCGGCTTCTCTTCCTCTCCATCCGATTCCTCCGCGCCAGGTTCAGCTTCGGATTCCATTTCGGATTCAGCGCCTGAGCCGTTCGCGCTCGCTGCCGCTTCTGTCTCTTCGGGTTCGGCTGCCGATTCGGTTTCGGGGGTTTCTTCGGGTTCTTGTTTCTCGTTCTCGCCCATGATCTCCTTTTCCAGACAATCAGCGAACTGGTTGATGAGCTTGGTCGCCACCTCCTGCTGGACGCCCCGTCCGAACTGGGCGGCCCTCCCCGTGAGGTGCATGTCAGTCTCGACGTGTACCTTCGTGCCGCCATCCTCCTCGCTCAGGGTGGATGTGATGGTGGCTGACGCGGTTCCCTGCCCCCTGGCGTCCTTGCCGTCGGCTTTCAGGACCACGCGCCTGGCTTCCTCGTCAGTCTCCTCGAAGCTCACGGCGCCGTTGTACTTCTGGGTGACGGGGCCGAGGCGGATGGTCATGGTTCCCTTGTATTCGTCGCCGGATTCTTCCCGGAGGGCGGCGCCAGGGAGGCAGGGTGTGATCCTCTCCAGGTCGAGCAGCGCCTCCCAAGCCTGCTCGACGGGGGCCTCCACCGTGAACTCGTTCTCCATCTTCACTGGCGTCCCTCTCTAGAGGAGCTCCCGCTCCAGGCAGTCTGCGAAGCGGCCCATGATCTTGCTGGCAACATCCTTGTGCATGCCTCGTCCGAACTGGGCGACCTTTCCCGTAAGCTGCATGTCCGTCTCGACCTGTACGTGGACGCTGCCGTTACCGTCGTCGTTCAGGGTGGATGTGATGGTGGCCGACGCAGTTCCCTGCCCTCGGGCATCCTTGCCATCGGCCCGGATCACGGCCCGGTGGGAGCTCTCGTCCGCGTCCTGGATCTTGACCGTCCCGTTGTACTTCTGGGTGACGGGACCCATCTTGACGGTCATCGTGCCCTCGTATTCATCCCCAACCTCGGCCGTGAGCTGCGCGCCGGGAAGGCACGGGGTCACCCGCTCCAGGTCGTTCATAGCCTTCCACGCCTCATCTATCGAGGTGTTTACGGTAAACTCGTTCTCCAGCTTCATCGTCTAGCCTCCTTCTGGCTCGTTTTGCTCGCCCGCGCCGCGTGCCTCCAGACTCCGCAGGTCTTCCACGGTATCCACGTCGGCGGGATCTGCCACCTCGTCGCAAGGCACCTCCGTCACCAAATCCGTATGCTCCCTCAAAAACCTCCTCGCCCCTTTGTCCCCTGAAATCTCCTTCTGTAAAATGGGCCACACGCTGCGGGCGAACAGCACAGGGTTGCGCTGCCTCCCACCATATGTAGCCGCGGCGATATCCACCCCATCCTCGAAAGCGCTTACGAGGCGCCCCACGGCAGCCGCGCCTACCAGCGGCTGGTCCCCAAGCACTATGACAGCCGCCCGCGAGTCTGGCGCGCACGCCGATAGCCCCCGCTTCACGGAGGTCGAGATGCCACCTTCCCACTTCGGGTTTTCGGCGATGCGGGCTCCGTGGAGCGAACATACGCGACGCAGCCTTTCCCTTTCTTCTCCCGCAGATTCCCCTACTACCGCGATTATCTCATCCACCGGAGCTTCGCGCAGTTCGGAGAGCACGGCCTCTATCATCGGGCGTCCACGGTAAGATGCGAGGAGCTTCCCGCCACCGAACCTGCTCCCCGCTCCCGCTGCGAGCAAAACCGCGGACACCCCGCTACGCAACTGCGTTTCGCCAGTGGTCGAGTGCATGCTCGTAGTCCTCCGGGGTATCCACGTCGGGCGGCAGCGGAGCCTCGATCCTCACCCGCGAAACCCGTTCAGGGTAAGCCTCGATGAGCTTCCAAACCGCCTTGTCCCCGTGCAAGTCCCGCAGTTCCACGAAGGATTCCCGAGGGAAGATGAAAGTATGCCCGAGTTCCCCCCGATAAGAAGTCACGGATGCCCAGGGACGCTCCCGCCGCCATTCAGCGAGCGCGAAATCCATGAACTCGGAACTCACACCCGGCTGATCGCCGAGAAGGAGCATCAAAGCCTCACAGTCTTCCCCTGCGGCGTCCATCCCCGCCAGCAGCGAGGACGCGCATCCCGTTCCATAGGCCGTGTTGTCCACGACTTTCGCCCGCCCGAAGTCCACAGAGTCTCGCAGCTCTCCTGATGCCCGGCTAAGCACGACGACTACCTGATCCAAAACCGAAGCGTTCGCGTTCTTCACCACCTGCCCAAGCAACGTGCTGTCCCCGAACGGGAGGAGTTGCTTGGGAGCCCCGAACCGGCTGGACTTCCCGGCTCCTAGCACCACCCCGACGACGACGCTCACCGGGTGGAGACAGCACCCGTCGCGTACTTCTCCGGCTCCTTCTCGAAGGCCCGTTTGCAGCCGGAGCAGCAAAAGTAATGCGTTTCGTCATCGTGCCCGAAGCGTCTGTCCGCCGACGGCGCACATCCCGATGCGGGCGTCCCTGATCTCCCCGTCGCTGACGTTCAGGGCTACGCCGATCGCAGCCGATGCATAGTCGCCAGTCCGGCGCTTGACCTTGGTGTAGGCGCTACCCATCGGCGCGCGCAGGATTCTTGCTCCCACGATGATCTCGGCCGGGTCCAGTACCGTCTCGAACGGGCCGGTTTGCAACTCATCTATGGAGATGGTTCGCTCCCCATCGGGACCACGCGCCACTACCTCACAGCCAAGTGCCATGAAAGCAGCGGGGAGATCTTCGGCAGGATCTCCGTGGGCCAGCGAGCCGCCTACGGTTCCCATGTTTCGGACCAGGGGGTCGGCGATCATGGTCTCAGCGTCCCTGAGAATCGGGTAGCGTTCAACCACGATCTCCGAGTCGAGGACATCCTGATGCCGGGCGAGTGCTCCTATCTCCAGCGCCCTTCTTCTTCCCGGATGTAGCGTAGCTCGCCGTCGAGTTCGTGAATGTCTATGAGGGTTTCGGGGAAAGCAAGCCTTAGCTTCATCATAGGGATCAGGCTGTGCCCTCCAGCGAGAAGCCTTGCCTCAGGCCCATGCCGCTCCAGTAGTTCTATGGCCTCCTCGACCGAGGTCGCCACCTCATACTCGAAACGCGCAGGTACTTGCAAAGCGCCCTCCCTTCCCCGAAAGGCCATGTGTCATCAGGTTCCCACCGGACGACATCTCATCGGTGCGACAGTATACCAGAGCGGCTAAAACTCGAAGGTTCGTAGACTGTTCCACGGCCGGGATAATTGCCTTCGCATAGTCCCACCGGGTAAGATGCAGCCAGCAAGCGTGCCTGGTTGCAACCGGAAGACAAGGGAAACGAGCGTCCGATGACGGACCACATGGGAAAACCGCTGGAGAGAGCCCGGTGAACGCCCGTTCTGGTGATGTGTCTGAACTTCCCAACGCCCCTGGAGGAATAGCTTGACGGCGGCCGTCGGGCGGGATGGGCGGCGGTCCCGGAACATCCTGGGCGAGCGTGCATTCCTGCAGGTTGCAGGCATGGTCGCGCTGTTCAACCTCCTGCTCGTGGTGTGGGTAATTCTTCAGCCGGCTGGTCCCCGCGTGTCACCCATCGTGAGCAACGTCGCTGGCTTCGTCGGCCCGCTTCTGGTGTTGCCCCTGTGCTTCGGGGCGCTGTGGCAGCGAGAATCCAGGATCGACGACGGTAGGCTTGGGGAGATGGCAGGAAGGCGTTGGACGCCTGTGCTGCTCGGCCTTGGCATACTCAATTATGCTATCGGGCAGGTCGCCTTTACGTGGTACGTGTGGGTGCAAGATCGGCCGCCTCCAATGCCCTCGTACGCCACCATTGGTTTTCTGGGGCAGTATCCGTTCTTGTTGCTCGGCATCTTGCTGCTATTGCCGGTACGCGGGTCCGCCGGCGCTTCCCGCATGCGTGTCGCGCTCGACGGGTTGATGATCATGACGGCCGTCGTCGCATTTAGCTGGTACTTCGTCCTGGGACCGATCTTCCGTCAGGGGACGGAGACGCTGCTCGCGAAAGTCATGGCCACGTCCTATCCGCTGGCCGACATCGTGCTGATCGCCTCGCTTCTGATCCTCGCGCTGCGGCCAGGCAGGCACATCCCCAGGGGCGTTTTGCCCCTGCTTGCGATGGGCCTGATCCTCATCGTGATCACGGACGGCGTCTACGGCTACGAGAGGATTCACGGCATATACTTCACGGGCGGGCTCCTCGACGTGGGCTGGCCGCTCGGGTACATGCTCGTGGGGCTAGGCGCCTATATCATCCGCCTGTCCCCGACCGCGGAGGTGGCACCGGACGAGACGGAAAGTGGCGAACCCGCCGCGGTCGGGCAGCGGCTGTGGTACTCGCTGCTTCCTTACGCGCTGGTGCCGGCGGTGGTCCTCCTCGCCTTCTACGCCTGGCGCCACTCCGGCGGGAACGGCAGCCTGGCGACAGGAGTGTACGTTGGGGGAGCATTCCTGGTCTTTCTCGTGTTGTTGCGGCAGATCCTGACCATAGTGGAGAACACGCGCCTGTACGGGCGCCTGCGGAGCACTTTCGCGCAGATGGAAGAGAAGAACGAAGAGCTGGTACGCTCGCAGGGTGAGTTGCGTCGGCAGAAGGAATATTCCGAAGCGCTGGTGCTCAACAGCCCCATCGCGATAGCGACCATGGACTCGGACAGGAAGGTCCGCTCGTGGAACCCGGCAGCGGAAGAGTTATTCGGCTACACGCGGGAAGAAGCCGTTGGGACAGGGATTTACGATTTGATCTCCACCTCGCAGGGGATGCAGGATGAGGGCGCCGGCTTCATGCAACGCATAGATAGCGAAGGACGCGTTGGCGCAGTCACCCAGCGCAACCGCAAGGACGGAACGCTGGTGGACGTGGACCTCCTGAGCGTCCCCGTGAAGATGGGCGAGGAGCAGGCGACCACCTACCTTGCCATGTACCACGACATCACCGAGCTGGAGCGTTCCCGCCAGCAGGCCGAGGCCGCCAACCGCGCCAAAAGCACCTTCCTCGCCAACATGAGCCACGAACTAAGGACGCCGCTGAACGCCATCATCGGATACAGCGAGATGCTGCACGAGGATGCCGAGGATCTTGGCCAGGAAGAGTTCATCCCCGACCTGGAGAAGATCAACAGTGCGGGCAAACACCTGCTCGGCCTCATCAACGCCGTTCTGGACCTCTCCAAGATCGAAGCCGGAAAGATGGACCTCTACCTGGAAACCTTCGACATCGCGGGCATGATCGAGGACACTGCGGCGGTAGTCCAGCCGCTGGTGCTGAAGAACGGCAACGAACTGAAGATCTACTGCCCCGAAACTATAGGTTCGATCCGGGCCGACCTGACCAAAGTGCGCCAGGCCGTGTTCAACCTACTCAGCAACGCCTCCAAGTTCACGAAAGAAGGTACGATCAGCCTGAAAGTTGCCCGTGAATCAGAGAACGGCGATGACCGAATCACCCTGGACGTGGGCGACACGGGCATAGGCATGACGCCAGAGCAGCTTGGTAAGCTGTTCGAGGAGTTCTCGCAGGCCGACGCCTCCACCACGCGCAACTACGGCGGAACAGGGCTGGGGCTCGCGCTCAGCCGCCGCCTGTGCCGCATGATGGGCGGGGACATCACAGTCGAGAGCGTACAGGGCGAAGGTTCGACCTTCACCATCGAACTGCCAGCGGATGTGCGAGATCCCGCGAAGTCGCCCCTCGAAGCGCCGGACGGCAGGGGTGTTCCGGCGCCGGAGGAGGGTGCGAGCACGGTGCTCGTTATCGACGACGACGCCACGGTGCGGGATCTGCTGGAGCGGTTTCTCGGCAGGGAGGGCTTTCACGTGGTCGGCGCGGATGGGGGCGAGGAGGGATTGCGCCTAGCCGGGGAGTTGAGGCCGGATGCGATCACGCTCGACGCCATGATGCCAGGCATGGACGGTTGGTCGGTGCTCTCCGCGCTCAAGGCCGACCCCGAAGTCTCGGACATACCAGTCATCATGCTCACCCTCATTGACGACAAGAACCTCGGCTACGCCCTGGGCGCAGCGGACTACCTGACCAAACCAGTGGACCGCCATCGCCTTGTGTCTATCCTAAGTAAATACCGCCAGGACGACGCACCCTGCGACATCCTGGTGGTGGACGACGAACCCGCGAACCGCCAGACGTTGCGCAACATGCTTGAGAAAGAGGGCTTCGGGGTGGCTGAAGCCGAGAACGGGCGCGTGGCGCTGGAGAGCATGGAAAGCCAGCAGCCTTCCGCGATACTGCTCGATCTCATGATGCCGGAGATGGACGGTTTCGAGTTCGTGGCCAACCTGCGCAGCCGCGAAGAGTGGCGCAACCTCCCAGTCGTGGTAGTCACGGCGAAGGACATTACGCGGGAGGACAGGATGCGCCTCGACGGCTACGTGACGGGGGTAATACAGAAAAGCTCGCAGGGCCGCGAGGAGTTGCTGGCTGAGGTCTCGGGTCTCGTGCGAGACCTCGGCGTCAGGCAAAAGTCGAAGTAAAACGGAACGGGGGGATTTATGCCAAGGGTGCTCCTGGTCGAGGACAACGAGATGAATCGGGACATGCTCTCGCGACGCCTGGCCCGCAAGAAATACGAAGTGCTCGTGGCAGTAGACGGTGGGGAGGGCGTCTCGATGGCCCATTCCGAGGCGCCTGACTTGATCCTGATGGACATGAGCCTCCCCGTCATAGACGGCTGGGAGGCGACCCGGCAACTCAAGGCTGACCCTGGGACCAGCTCGATCCCGATCATCGCCCTCACGGCCCACGCGATGGCCGGTGACAGGGAGAAGGCGCTGGAAGCTGGCTGCGACGACTACGACACCAAACCCATCGAACTCCCGCGCCTGCTCGGCAAGATGGAAACGTTCCTGGGAAACAACACATCCGCCCCATGAACGGCGCACCTGACGACCGCACCCACAGGGCCTTCCTCGCCAACCTGCGGCACGAGCTAAGGACACCGCTAAACGCCGTCATCGGCTACAGCGAGATGCTCCTCGAAGACGTGGCTGAAGCGGGACCGGAGGAGCTTTCGCCAGACCTCGAAAAGATAAACCAGGCGGGTACCGGGCTACTCTCGCTGGTCAACCAGGCGTTGGACCCTGCCATTGTCGAGGCGGTCGAGACAGGTGAGGATCTCGAAAACCTCGGGGTCAGGCTGCGCCACGACCTTCGAACGCCGATAACCACCGTCATCGGGTACAGCGAGATGCTCCTCGAAGAGGCGGACGACCTCGGTGCAGGGGAGGCAGTACCTGATCTACAAAAGATCCACACCTCGGCCGAGCGATTCCTTTCGCTCATAGACGACGTCGCAGACTTCTCCAAGATAGAGGCTGGCGAGACTACCTCCCGCCTGGAGGACTCGGGGACTTCGGAGATGATAAGGGACGCGGCGAACATCGGAGCGTCGCACAGCGTCAGGCCGGACTTTGTGGCTGGCGGGAACCCGGTCCTGATCGTTGACGACAACGAGATCAACCGCGACGTGCTTGCGCGCCAACTCGGGCGTCAGGGCTACACCACAGCCGTCGCCGAAAACGGACGCCAGGCGCTTGAGATGGTTTTGGCGAGGGAGTACGACCTTTTGCTCCTCGACATCATGATGCCGGAGATGAACGGCTACGAGGTGTTGCGGCATCTCAAGGCGGACGAACGGCTGAGGGATATCCCGGTCATCATGATCTCAGCCCTCGACGAGATAGAAACCGTCGTACGGTGCATAGAGATGGGCGCGGAAGACTACCTTCAGAAGCCCTTCAACCCTGTGATGTTGCGGGCCAGGATCGGTGCTTCCCTTGAGAAGAAACGCCTGCGCGACGCCGAGGTCGAGTACCTGCGCAACGTGGATCGGGTGACGGCTGCGGCTGCGGCCGTCGAGACCGGAGATTTCGAACCGGGCAGCATAGAAGTGGTGGCGGGGCGCCAGGACGAGCTTGGTCAACTGGCGAGGGTCTTCAGGCGGATGGCGCGCGAGGTGCGGGCGCGCGAGCAGCGCCTCAAGCAGGAAGTGCGCCAGCTCCGCATCGAGATAGACGAGACGAGGACCGCCAGGCAAGTCGCTGAGATCACCGAGACAGACTACTTCCAGGATTTGCAAAGCAAGGTGGATAAGCTACGCTTTCGCGCGGATAAACCGTAACCCACTACGGAAAGAGGGCCGAGAATGTCCAGGATCATCTCCATCCATTCGTTTCGTGGCGGGACTGGCAAATCCAACACCACGGCGAACGTGGCGGCGCTGCTCGCGTCCGAGGGGCATCGAGTCGGCGTCGTTGACACAGACATCCAGTCGCCAGGCATCCACATCCTGTTTGGCGTGGATCAGGGGACCCTGGATCACACGCTCAACGATTATCTGTGGGGCAAATGCTCGATTGGGGAGGCTGCCCACGACGTGACCCCGAATGAGGTGGCTGGGGGGCGCATCTTCCTTGTCCCATCTAGCATCAAACCCGCGGACATTGCCCGCGTGATGCACGACGGCTACGACGTTGGCCTGCTCAACGAGGGCTTCCGCGACCTCATGGAAGATCTCGACCTCGACGCGCTCCTGCTCGACACCCATCCGGGGCTGAACGAGGAGACGCTGCTCTCCCTGGCCATGTCCAACTCCCTGGCTATCGTCATGCGTCCGGACAGTCAGGACTACGAGGGCACGAGCGTCACGGTCTCGGTGGCACGCAGGCTCAGGGTGCCGCGCATGGTGCTAGTGGTCAACAAGACGCCGCCGGTCTTCGACTTCGGCGAGGTCGAGGAGCGTGTCACGCAGGCGTACGATTGCGAGGTGGCCGCCGTGCTTCCCCACTCTGACGAGATGCTGGTCCTTTCCAGCGAAGGCATCTTCGCGCTGCGCTACCCTGACCACGAGGTGACGGGGCTGTACCGCAAAGTCGCGACCAGCCTGATGGCGTAAGGGCCGCCAGTATGTCCTCTTCCGACGACGAGTTCGGCGGGCTGCTCGACCGCGAAGCGGTGCTCGCGGGAGGCGTGCCGGCCAGGCGGGCCAACACGATCCTGTTCCTGATAGAGACCCGTACGGCCCAACTGGTGGCCCGGTCACGACTCGACGCGGATCTCTTCACCACGGAAGAGGGGGCGCGGGAGCGCGAGCTCGCGTTTCTCGAGACCTTTGCTCTGGGGCGGGAGCCCATACTGCGACCCACCATTCAAGACGTTGAGCGTCACGCTCTTGCCTGGGCCTATCTGGTACCGGAGAACCCCAGATTGCAGGCGGCCATCGCCCACCGCCTGGGCCAGAAGTACACGTTCACCTCCCAAGCGGCGCCAAATATCCGGGCGGTGTTGGGCCTGGACATCGGAGCAGTTCAGCTGGCGTACAAGCGCCTGTACGGGCGCCCACTGGCGACTATTTATGCGCCCCACGGGCCGTGCTGGCCGACCGGCTGCGCTGGGCATCCGCCGCCGTTGGAGGCCAGATAAATTCCCTGCCGCCCTTCTGGATGGCCTTCGCGTTCGTCGTCGCCGTCAGCCTGCCCCAGGCGTTCCTGGCCTTGCCCATCGTGGTGGCGGATGTGGGGCCGCTGGCTGGTCTCGCGCTAATCGGCGTACTCGGGATCATCAACGTGCTGACCATGGCGTGTACGGCGGAGGCCATTACCCGCAGCGGCACAGTCCGCTACGGTGACGCCTTCGTCGGACGCCTCGTTGCAGATTATCTCGGCGCCGCCGGGTCATACGTCCTCACGCTGGCGGTGAGCCTGCTGTTCTTCCTGGCCTTGATCGCGAGTTACGTCGGCCTGGCGACGACGTTGTCGGACTTCGCGGGCCTGCCGGCAGCACTCTGGATCGCGCTGCCGTTCCTCGTCGGTGTGTACCTGTTGTCGCGCGCATCGTTCGCTGTGACAGCGTCTGTGTCCATCGGATTGGGGGCTATCAACATCGTCCTGATTGTTCTGATCTCGCTGCTGGCCTTGGGACATTTCCAACCGGCGAATCTGCTTGCCGACAACGGCTTTTTTGATGAGCGTTCCCTGGAGTTGTCGGTGTGGCGGCCCGTCTTGGGCGTCATGCTTATCATGTACTTTGGACACGTACCGCTAAACCAGTGCGCCAGAACCGTGTTGCATCGTGATCCGAGCGGCCGCGGTCTGCTCCTGGGCAGTGTGGCAGGCACCGTGTGTTTGACGGTCCTGATCGGCATGTGGCTGGTGGCGGTAAACGGGGCCGTCGCACCGCAGCAGCTGGCCGGGCAGACGGGCACCGCGCTGGTCCCGCTGGCGGCAGTGCTCGGCCCCGGCGCAAGGGTGTTGGAATCGGCCCTGGTCGTCCTTCTATTGGGGCTGACCTCCCTGAGGTGCTCGACGATCCTCTTCAACCTCGTCCGCGAGCGGCTCCCTAAGCGATCACACCCCCTGGTCCTGCCCCGTGAGCGCGGCAAGCTCCTCTTTCACCCGCGCGGCAGTCGGAGGGGAAACCTGCGTCTCACCCTAACCTACCTCGGGCTCGACGGTGGGGGACCCGTTGGGGAGCCCGGTGGAGAGCCGCGGTTCCGCCTCGATACGCTCGTCGGCGACCGAACATTACGCGAAGAGATCGGCGTGACCAGGAGCTGGACGGCCACGGAATCGGCCGATATAGCCCCCTATCTGCAAGAACGAGGTCTTCAACTGACGTTCGACGTGCTCGATGCCAACGAGCACTATGCCCGGCTCCGGGTGACATCGCCCATGGCCGTGACCTACGAGGGTGATTGGGACGTGGAAACGGCGACGGAGCTGGTCCAGCACCAACCAGAAACCGATGCACGTTCTGACGGCCGCCGTGCGGCGCCCGGCGCGCTGAAGGAGCGTGGGCGCTTCTGGATATGCGTTGGCCCGGTAGCGCTGGCTTTCCTCGTGGCAGAGTGGCAGTTGCTCACCGGTACCGGTTCGTTTGCCAGGCTCCTGAGCGTCGGCGGGGTACTCGCTGTTTCACTCATCGCCGGCATATTTCCAGTGTTGTTGCTGGCCGCGAGCCGACGCAAAGGCGAGTTAGTCCCCGGCGTGGTGTACCGATTCCTGGGCCATCCAGTGCTCATCGCAAGCATCTACGTGCTATTCCTCGCTAACATCCTTCTCCACGGGCTCGTCATCTGGCAAGCTCCGGTCGAACGCGTTGCTGCCGTGCTCACAGGAGTGGTAGTGGCCGGGGCAACCCTCGTGATGGTGCGCCGCGGCGCTCTGGCCCGGCGCGTTGTGGTGGAGTTGCGCGAGGATCAGCGTGCGGACGGGCGCGCCGTTTTCACAGTCGTCGCCAGCGGCCAACCAGTGGCGGCGGACGTGCAGTTGACGTATCCAGACGGGGAACATCATGTCCACGCGGCCGCCGGCGAGGTGCCCCGTTTCACGGCGCTGCGCGATGTCCTGTTTCGTCTTCCTGACACGCACGCGCAGTCCCTCAAAGTGTGGGTGCATCGGATCGCCCCCAGCGGTGATTCCGAGGCGCTGCCCGCGGTGCTCCACGTCCGTTGGGATGACACGACGCAGCGGTTTGACCTGCAGTCGTCCAGCGGCCTGCTGCTGCCCCTCGATTGCAAGGTAAAGGGCCTGTCGCTTCACCTGCCCGAACGATCCGCCGCTACACGCGCTTGAGTGCTCTGATTTGATGCAAACAGGACAAGGCGCCTACACGATGCCCGCAACCATCTCACTCCATTCCCTTCGCGATGGAAAATCCAACGCCGCTGTCAACCTCGCCGCGTTGCTCATTGCCGAGTACCGGCGCTTCGACGCAACACGCCTGATGGCGCAAAGGGGGCGTTATGCCAGTGGATGACGAGTTCGGCGGGCTACTCGACCGTGAGTCCGTGCTGGCAGGCGGCGTACCGGCCCGTCGCGCCAACACCGTGCTGTTCCTGATCGAAAACCGCACGGCGCAACTGGTGGAGAGGTCGCGACACGTCATGGACCGCTTCCACTCGCAGGAGAACGTTGAGGAGCGGGAACTCGCGTTCCTCGAAGCCTTCGCCGTTGGCAACGAACCGCCACTACGACCGAAGATCCAGGCCCTGGAAAGATACGCCCCGCAGTGGGCCTCCCTGGTCCCCAGAAACCCGAGGGTACAGGCCGCGATCGCACACCGCCTCGGTGAGAAATACGGCTTTGCCCACGATTCCATACCTGGCATAAGGGGTGCGCTCGGCCTGGATAACGCGGCGGTTCAGCGGGCGTACCAGCGCCTGTACAACCAGCCGCTGGATAGCATCTTCACCCCGCGCGCGACGCTTGGCGAGCGGCTGCGCTGGGCGTGGGCCACGCTCGGGGGATGGCTGGAGAACCGGCCGCCCTTCTGGACGGCCTACGCCCTGACCCTCACTGAGACCGTCGGTGTGACCATTCTAGCGCTGCCCATCGCGGTGGCCGGGATCGGCCCCCTGGCTGGCGTGGCGATTCTGGTGGCGCTCGGCGTGATAAACGTCCTGACCATCGCTGGCATCTCCGAGGCAGTCTCCCGCAGCGGCACCATCCGCTACGGTAGCGCCTTCATCGGAAGGGTAGTGGAAGACTTCCTGGGGAGGGCTGGCTCCATCATGCTCTCCCTTGGGATCTTCGTGCTCTGTTTCCTGGTCTTGCAGGCTTTCTATATAGGCTTCGCCAGCGCCCTTCAGGGCGCCACTGGCCTGCCAGCGATGATCTGGGTCGTACTGTTGTTCCTCGTAGGGCTCTACTTCCTGCGGCGGGAGTCGCTCAGCGCCACCGTGGCTTCGGCGCTGGTGGTCGGCGCTATCAACATAGTTCTGGTGGTGGTCCTTTCACTGCTCGCCTTTACCCGCCTGCGGCCGGAGAACCTGTTATACGTGAACGTGCCCATCCTGGATGGAAAGCCGCTTGACCCCGAGGTACTTGGGCTCGTCTTCGGCGTCATCCTCACCGCCTACTTCGGGCATCTTTCCGTGAGCAACTGCGCCAGGGTGGTGCTACGCCGTGATCCGGGCGCGAGATCCCTGCTCTGGGGCACGGCAGCGGCCCAGGTGACGGCAATCGTCCTGTACAGCCTCTTCGTGCTGGCTGTCAACGGGGCCATAGCCCCAGAGGCACTGTCCGGCGAGGTGGGCACGGCCCTCGACCCGCTGGCGGCCGATATCGGCCCCGTCGTCTACGTGCTTGGCTCGGTGTTCGTCCTGCTCGGCCTTGGGATGGGTTCGATCCACTACTCGCTGGCCCTCTTCAACATCACCCGTGAACGGCTGCCCACGCTGGTCCGGCCGGTGGTGACGCTGCCGCGAAGGCAGGGGACTTTGCTCTTCAGCGAACGGAAGCGTGATGGCCTGCGCCTTGGCCTGGTCTATATGGGTTTGAGAGGCGGCAAGCCACGCTTCCGCCTCGACATCGCGTCGGAAGGCAGCCCGCAGCGGGTGGAGACTACGACTGCCGGGAGTTGGGAAGTCCTCGGCCCGAACGGAGATCCTTCGCTCCTCGCCAGGCTTCCCCGACAGGACGGCCACGGTAGCCAGCTCACGCTGGAGGTAGTGGAGGCAGACCAGCAGCGGGTGAGGTTGCAGGTGACCTCGTCAATGCGTACCGCATACGAAGGGGAGCCTGACACTTCGGGCCTGGATCTCGCAGGCGTCCTCACGCTCTCCGATTCCGAAGCCGGTTTGATCTCATGGATAACGCGCAAGGGCCGGGTCAACCTGGCCGAAGCTGCGGAGTACGTGGGCCGGGATGAGGACGCCACCCGGACGCTCCTCGGGAGCTGATGGAGAAAGGCTACGTTGCGGAGTCGAACCAGGAGGACAAGCCAGGCTACGAAACCCGCCTGGCAACCAGGCGAGGGAGAAAGCTCCCCCAGCAGATATGGCAGGCGCTTGGTGAAGAGGACGACGCGCCCCCCGAAGCCGTTGCGCCGCGCCCATCCAGCACCGACGGTATATCGAGGTTCTTACGGGAGCTATCTTCCAGCAAGTACGGAGGGTTTTTGCTTGCGGTCAGCCCCGTGGTGGCCTCCTTCCTGCTGGCGGAGTGGCTGCTGTTCACGGGGGCCGGTTCCTTCACC
>JACDAR010000044.1 GCA_013695335.1 Rubrobacter sp. | reverse complement strand
TTTGGCTTCCTTGAAAGATATGTCCCCTTCCTTTGCCCATACCCGTGCGTCGTATTCGAGTGTCTCCCGCGCATCCCGCGCGATCATCGCCTCGGTCGGCTTCGAAGCGTGGGCCACGGTCGTATCTCTCGTGGCGCTCTTGTCTTTCCCGGCCACTGCACCCGAACCACAAGCAACCGCCGAAAAAGAGGCGACCACGAGAAGCACCCATACGGTTATGTTGCGGCCGGATGAAGCAAGAGGCACGTACTTTCCTCCGGTGGACCGGTTATGACCCTTCGAGCTCGCCCGTGAGCACTGGTTTGGCGGCGCTCATGCGTGGTTCTTTGGGGAACTCTTCGAGGGTGATGCCGACCTGATCGTAGTTCCCCGCCTCCTCCGGAACGCTCATCTGGAGTGTGCCCCGGCCCCTGGCGTCCACCTTGAAGGTGCCCGCGCTGACGCGCCCGGCCTTCTCCCCGAACCACAGCTCGTAGTATTCGTTCTTCTTGCACTTGGGTAGATTCCAGACCTCCAGCGTCGCCCGGACGTTGGGGTCTTCCTCACGCACCTGCAGTTCTCCTCCTCCTTGGGGCGCGTATTCTGTCGGCTCCAGGGTGGCTGACGCCATCGCGTCGCGGCCGAGCAGGCCGGATGAGGAGAAGATCGCCACGAGGGACAGTGCGATCAGGGCGGCTGCGGCTGCAAAGATCGGTGCCCTGCGCCTGTCCCTGGGCCTTTCCCAGCCTGGCAAACCGGACATGACGCTGGCTTTGATCTCGGGCGGCGGGTTCTCGTGGATTCCAGCCAGCTCCGAGATGCGTTCGTGCATGGTCCTCAGATCCTGCTCTTCCGCGCGGCATGCGTCGCACTGTCCCAGGTGTTCTTCGACTTCCCATTCTTCCCCGGGATCCAGTGAACCGAGCACGTACGGGCCGAGAAGATCCCGCGCCTTCAGATGTTCGCGCTCATCCATCCGCTGGCTCCCCTGGTGACATGTTCTTGCGCAGGGAGCGGAGCGCGGCGGTAGTCCGGCTCTTGATGGTTCCGAGTGGGATGCCCGTGCGGCTGGAGATCTCACGCTGGGTCAGCCCTTCCATGTACGCCAGAACTAATACCTCGCGGTGAACTGGCGAGAGGCGGGAGAGCGCGGCTGCCACATCGAAGCTGCGTGCGATCCCACCGGTCGAATCCTCCTCGCCTGGTTCGAAGCCCTGTTTCAGGCGATCTTCACCGACCATTCTCACACGGGCGCGGCGACGACGGATGAGGTCCGTGGCCCGGTTGCGGGTGATGCGGAAGATCCAGGTCGCAAAGCTAGCTTTCTCCGGATCAAAGGCCGCAGCGCTTCGCCACACGGAGAGGAACACGTCCTGAACGAGGTCCTCCGCCGCTCCCCGATCTCCGAGGTAGCGTAGCCCCGCGCCGTGCACCAGGCCAGCGTAACGATCATAGAGGTCAGAGAGCGCGTCCTCGTCGCCTGAAGCCACCCGCCGCACCACTACCTCGTCCTCGATGCCCTTCATCCCGAGCCCTCCGCAGCCGACGCCCCCAATCATAGCCGGTTCCTGCCCAGGCCGGGAGATCCCACTTACAGGCGCGGGGCACGCAAGGCTGTTCTGAATCACCATACTCATACGCAGTTTTATACGCCTGCCCGAACCGCCTGGATTACCGAATCGCCGGAACGCCGTTCATCAGTTGTTCCGTGGGTAAAATGATGGCGTTTACGAGAGAGGAGGCGTGCATTTTATGGAACCGGATCTCCCACAGCCCGAACTCAGGGCCGTCGCGCGCCGCCCGGCGAAGGGTTCCCTGAAACATTTCTTCGGCGACCTTCGGAGCCTGCTGCGGTTCCAGACGCTCAAGGCTACCGTGCAGGAGTTCATGCGCGACGACGCGTTGGGGCTCGCGGCGCAACTCGCTTACTACCTGGTACTGTCCCTCTTCCCGTTCATCCTCGTCCTGTTCTCGCTCCTTGGCACCTTCGGCAGCGAGCAACTCGCCTCGGACCTGCTGGAGTATTTCCAGCGGATCATGCCAGTCCAGGTCTTCGACCTCATACAGACGTACATGAAGCCCATCCTCAGCGGCAAGCAGGAAGCGCCTGGGCTATTGTCGTTCGGGGTTCTGTTCACGATCTGGTCCGCCTCGGGCGCGTTCTCAGCCCTGATAAACGCCCTCAACCGCGCCTACGACGTGCAGGAGACGCGCCCTTTCTGGAAAGTGAAGGGCATCGCCATCCTGATGACGATAGGGCTCTCGGCGATCATCCTCATCGGCGTACTGTTGCTAGTCGCCGGGGAGCCGATAGGCAAGACCATCGCCGACATCTTCGGTCTCGGCTCGGTTTTCGTGTTCGTGTGGGAGATAGTGCGCTGGCCGATAGCGTTGCTTTTCATGGTGCTTACGGTAGCCCTGCTCTTCTACTTCGCCCCGGACATCGGACAGCCGTTCCGTTGGATCACACCGGGAGGTATTATCGGCGTCCTGCTATGGGTGCTGGCGAGCGTCGCTTTCAGCCTCTACGTCAACAACTTCGGTTCGTATAACAAGACGTACGGCTCCATAGGCGTGGTCATCGTGCTGCTTCTGTACCTGTACATAGCGTCCCTCACCATTCTCTTTGGGGCGACGCTGAACGCCACGCTGGTAAGGATGAAAGAGGAGATCTCAGGCCAGCAAATCCTCAAAGCCGAATCCGCAGGCGAAAAACCCGACATCCTGGACGACGAGTCCGTCGAGGAGATCAAAGACGACGAGAGCTAGCCGCAAGCGATCCTGTAAGCGTCACAGGTCGTTTGATATACTTCCGCGCGGAGGAGTGGCCGAGTGGTTGAAGGCGGCACCCTGCTAAGGTGTTATACCTCTTTAACGGGGTATCGAGGGTTCGAATCCCTCCTCCTCCGCCCTCAGAAGAGTTCATTCCCCCGCACAATAATCCCGATGCACGAAAAAAGGGACCGGGTTTCCGGTCCCTTTCACTTTGCCTGAATGAAGGGGGATGGACAGCCCTCGGCGCCTTCGCGCAGGCCCGGGGCTTTTACTGTGCATCCCCCTTCATAGGCTGTAGTTGCCGCTACCTACATCATGCCGCGCAGCTCTGCAACCATGTCAAGGCCCTGCTGCTTGCACAGGTCCTTCGGGCGCATGATCGCCTGCTCGTCCAGCAGGTTGCGGGTACGGGCCTCCTTCTCCAGGTGACGCTCGATAACGTCTATGGCCTGATCCACGTCCTCGCGAGTGACCTCTTTGGTCTTCTCGTGCGTGATGGTGATCGTCATTTCTTCACCTCCTTCCGTTGGCGGTATCGGGCGGAGTTTGTAACATTTGATCCGCCCAACCTGGCTTCAGAATACGGGCCAACCTGCTCTCTGTCAAGACGAATTTTGGCTTTTCGGACAGGCCCAAGGGCCAGAGATTTCGCACATAGATGCGCCCCGTTTACACCCTTCGATGAAGGCCCCGTCCACCAGCCGGGGCACTGCGGGCACGGTATCTTCGGCAAGACAGAAGCCAATATCCCTCTCGTACCCGAGACGCCGAAGACGCCGCGCCGCGCTGTTGCCCCGCAAACGTTCCACAGGGCGCGAGAGGTACGCGTCCATGACGCGTCGGGCGCGTTCGTCGGGCCGGGCGCCTCGTTCTTCGAGGCGATGCAGGACCGCCCCTGCTGCGGCCTCGTCCTCGGAGGAGCGACGTCCCTCCCATCCGCAGCCGATCACCGTTACTAGCTCGATGCCCTCATCGTGGATCGCATCGGCAAGCGCAGTGGCGTTCACGAAGGAGCCGACGAAGATGACGGGCGCGCCTGCCGCAGCTTCGATCACGCGTGTTCCGTTAGTAGTGGAGAGCGCGATGGTTGAGCCTGGAGGAATGTTCGCATCGAATACCTCCGTGGGCGAATTGCCGAAGTCGAAGCCAGCGACCTTCACGCTCCCCCGCTCTCCGAGGCGGTAGTCAGACGTTGCGGACGCGGCGTCTTCGATGGAGGCAACTGGCACGACGCGGGCGCCTTTGGATACCAGGACCGAGATCGTGGCGCTCGCCCGGAAGGCGTCAACGACGACTATCGCGGAGCCGGCGCGGGCCGCTGCCCGCGCGCCTGTCGCCCCGCCAGCGTAGGCGGCGAACTTGCTGCTTGTCGCCATCCGGCGGATTATATGTAGCGAGGGCCGCCGTGTGATAACGCTGCGGGGTTATGTTCCGTCGCGTCCCAGGCCGGCTTCACGGGCGCGGACTATGGCCTGGGAGCGGTCGGCGACCTGGAGTTTGAGGAAGACGTTGGAGACGTGGTTGCGAACGGTCTTGGCGCTGAGGTAGAGGCGGCGCGCGATCTCCTGGTTGCTCATACCGTGGGCGATCAGGTCCAGAATCTCCGCCTCCCGGGAGGTGAGCTCCGGGAACGCCTCGGAGGGAGGGGCGGACTTTGGGGAGGAGAAGAAACCCATGATCCTGCTGGCCACCTCCGGCCCGAAGTGGGCCTCTCCCCGAACGGCCGCGCCCACCACCTCGAGCACCTCTTCACCGTCGGCGCCCTTGAGAACGTATCCACGGGCCCCGGCCCGCATCGCGGCGAACACCGAGTCGTCGTCCCCAAGCATGGTAACCACGACCACTGCCACGTTGGGGCTTGCGCCGGCTATCCTGCGGGTGGCCTCTATGCCGTTCATACCTGGCATCTGGAGGTCCATGAGCGCGACGTCGGGATGAAGTTCTTCGGCCAGCCGCACGGCCTCTTCGCCGCTTGAAGCCTCGCCCACGACCTCGTAGCCTGGCGTCGAGGTGAACATGGCGCGCATCCCGTACCGGAAGAGCGCGTGATCGTCCACTATCAAAACGCGGGTGTCTCCGGCCTTCGCCGCTTCCGGCAAATCTACTCCTCCTTTTCCGGCAGCGGCAGACAGGCTGCCACGCGCGTGCCGCCGGTGGAGACTGTTTCGATTGATAGCGTTCCACCCAGCTCCCCGGCGCGCTCGCGCATCGAGGAGAGGCCCACCCCGGCGCACCGATCCGCCGGAATCCCCACGCCGTCGTCCTCGACTTCCAGGCTCAGGACGTTCGTTTGTTCGTCAGGCGATATTCGGATGGTGCAGTTGCGCGCCCCGGCGTGGCGGGAGACGTTGGTGATGGCTTCCTGGACGATGCGGTAGCAGGCCACCTCCACGGCGGCTGGCAGCGGCGGCAGGCCATCTTCCTCTGGCGCCTCCACGCGGAAGACCGGCCCGTTTGCGTGCCTGGCTGACCCGGACGCGTCGCCGGAGAGCGAGCCGTGCCTGGCGGCAAGCTGGCGGATGGCGGCCACCAACCCCAGGTCATCGAGGGCGGGAGGCCGCAACCCGTGGACCAGCCGCCTCACGTCCATCACGGCGTCGCGGGTCCTGGACTTGAGTTCGGAGAGCAGCATATCGGCGGTCTCTGGATCACTTGCGAGCGAGCTTCGGGCGGCGTCGAGGCCCAGGGTCAGGCCGCCGAGCGTGGGTCCTAGCCCATCGTGCAGGTCGCGCCGGAGCCTGCGGCGCTCTTCTTCCCGCGCCGTCACCAGCCGCTCACGCGAGCGACGGAGGTCGGCGGTGAGGCGCGCGGCGTGGGCGGCGGCGCCAGCCTGCCGCGCCAGGTCCTCAAGGAGCTTGAGGTCCGTTGATGAAAACGCCTCGCCTGGCGGGCGGGGAGCGACGATCAGACGCCCCACCTCTTCCGAGTGATGCACGAGCGGCAGCACGATGGGCTCTCCTTCGGGGCTCCCGATCTCAGCCGCCGTCACGAAGCGTTCATCTTCTTTCAGGGCGATGGCGGAGTAGGGTACTTTCAACGCCTGGGCCACCGTCTCCACGACGTTCTCCAGCGCCACCTCGGGGGCGAGCGCGGTCTCCAGGCGCTCGCCCAGGCGGGAGAGGACGGCGTAAGGATCGTCGCGCTCGCCGTACATCATGCGGTTGACGGTCCTTTGCAGCCTGCCGCGGACAGGGGTGAAGAGGACCGCGATCAGGCCGGTCGCCAACACCGGGATCAGCAGCCCACCCTCCGCGCTCGTCTGGAGCAGCGTGCTCAAGACCCCGACCACGAGCGCGTAGGAACCGACTACTATTGCGGTCAGGGTTCCGTAGACGAGGGTGCGGTTGACGATCAAGTCAATATCCCAGAGGTGGTGGCGCAGGATGGCGATGCCGGCTGTAACAGGAAGCATCAGGAACCCG
>JACDAR010000030.1 GCA_013695335.1 Rubrobacter sp. | reverse complement strand
ATGAGAAGATCAACCCCGAACTGAAACGGTATGTCAGGGACGTGCAGGATCACCTGCTGCGTGTGGCGGAGCAGGTAGATGGCTTCCGTGAGTTGCTCTCCAACGTGCTCAGCGTCAACCTGACGCTCACCGGCATAAACCAGAGTGACCAGACCAAGAAGATCAGCGCCTGGGCCGCCGTGCTCTTCGCCCCGACCCTCATAGCCGGCATCTACGGAATGAACTTCGACTTCATGCCCGAGCTGCACTGGTTCCTCGGCTATCCGTTTGCGCTGGCCCTTATGGTGTTGGTCTCCACGGCCCTCTACCTCATCTTCAGAGACCGCGGCTGGCTCTAACCAGGCGGTCGAGGGGCAACTCCGCCTCCAGGGTCTTGCCTTGTCGTCATCGCATCTTTCCCGGCCTTCCAGGGATGCCCGCTCTTACGCCGGCGGGTATGCTACCCTGTGTGCAAGCAGAGACAGGCTAGAGCAAGGCTAGTGGGAAGAACATGAGAAAAGCGACCTTGTTGTTGGCTTCGATGGCCCTGGCGATGCTGCTCGCAAGCGGGGTGGCGTGGGCTGCCACCATAAAGGGCACTGAGGGACCGGATACGCTCCAGGGCACCCCTTCGCGCGACGTGATCATCCCCTTCGACGGCGACGACACGGTGTACGCGGAAGGCGGAAACGACGATGTGCGCCATAGCTTCGGCGACGACACCATCTACGGCGGCGCAGGCGGCGATACGCTCAGGGGTGGCCGGGGCAGCGACACGATCTACGGCGGTCCCGGAAGAGACCTGATCGACTGCGCCTACAAGGAAACGCGCGCGGGCGACGTCGAAGATACCGCCTACGCAACCCTGGGCGAGGATACGGTCGTCGACTGCAAGACCGTCATCTACGGGAACCCGACAGATGTATAGAAAACCTGTTTAGAAGAAGGTGCAAGGAGGGGCGGAGATTCGAGCTTCGCCCCTCCTTCTTTTCGACAACGGTTATCTGATGGGACTCACTCCGTGAGACAAGTCATCCGATAGACTCGGCCATCCGTAAACTCTCCGTAAACGACCGAAGCTGGAGGTAATCCGTTGGCAGATGGGAAGAACGGAGAGAACAGGGTAATAAGCCGGTTGCTGCCGCTCCTGATCGGGCTTCCGCTCATTGCGATAATAGCGGTGGCGGCCGTCTTGCTCTCCGGGGAAGGAGATCGCGCCCCGCAATCTTCCGGGCAAGGGCAGCAATCTTCGGGTGAAAAGGAACAGGCCCCCGGCGGCGGGGATGCGACTACATCCGGGGATGAGAGCCTCGATCATCCTGCACTCGGGGACGCAGACGCGCCGGTGGTGCTCGTCGAGTACTCGGACTATCAGTGACCTTACTGCGGTAAGTTCGCCCGTGAGGTGGGCCCGAAGCTGATAGATAAATACGTCGATAGTGGGACTCTCCGGATGGAGTGGCGGGATTTTCCATACCGGGGACAGGAGTCCGTGAACGCCGCGCTCGCCGCCCGGGCAGCCCAGGAGCAGGGGAAGTTCTGGGAGTATCACGATCTACTCTACAAAACCCAGGCCCAGGGCTTCTCGGAAGGGCGGCTCATGGATCTCGCCGATCAAACCGGGTTGGACGTGAAACAGTTCCATTCTAGCCTCGAAAGCGGCAAGAACGAGGCGGCCGTGAGGGCGGATTTTCAGGAAGGACAGCAGCGCGGCGTGAGCGGCACGCCCACGTTCGTCATCAATGGGAAAGCGCTTGTGGGGTTGCAGCCGCTCCCGGTTTTCGAGCGGATCATAGAGAAGGAAAAGCGGGCGGCGGAGGGTGGTTGAGGCATCCCTGCTTGCGGCCTTCTTTGGCGGGCTGCTCTCGCTCCTGAGCCCGTGCAGCGCCCTGCTGCTGCCGGCATTCTTCGCCTACGCTTTCGGCGGCGGGGGAGGGCTGGTGAAGAGAACCGGTATTTTCTACCTCGGGCTCGCCACCACGCTCGTGCCGCTTGGGATGGGGATATCGGCGGTCAGCGGGCTCTTCTACGGGCACAGGCAGGTTCTCGTTCTGATCTCCGGCATCCTGCTCATAACCTTCGGCGTGTTCCAGATCGTGGGCCTCGGCTTCTCTATCGGCCCGGTGGAACGTCTGCGGGGCCGCATCCGGGTCGAGTCAGCCGCCTCCGTCTACGCCCTCGGCGCGGTCTACGGGTTCGCTGGCTTCTGCTCAGGCCCCATCCTGGGCGCGGTGCTGACCGTCGCGGCGGCCTCGGGTGAGGCGCTTCGTGGAGCGGCCCTTCTTGCCGTCTACGCCGCCGGTATGGCCGCCCCGCTCTTTGTGATGGCCCTGCTCTGGGACCGCTTCGACCTCGGACACCGCCGCTGGCTGCGAGGGAGGGAGGTCTCTTTCGCCGGCCTGAGATCCCACACCACCAGCCTCATCTCCGGCCTGATGTTCGTGGTGCTCGGCGTGCTGTTCATCGTCTATGACGGGACCTCCGCGCTCGAAGGATTCTATGAAAAGAGCGGAGCCGGTGGGCTTGCCCTCGCTGCGCAGCAGTGGTCGGGTGGGATCTCCCGGAATATTCCGGCGTGGGTGGCGACCGCCATCTTGGCGGTCGCGGGCGTGCTCTGGATCTCACGCCGCTGGCTGCGGGATAGGGAAGGGCCGGATGCTGGATCCAAAAGTCCGTCCGAAACCCGCCGGAGGGCGTGATGGAGCTACTGTTGCCCGGCCGGTTCGAAGATCCGGTGGAAGCATACGGTTACGTGAGGACGATTTTCGATCAGGTGGCCTCCGGCGAGCGCCCCGCGACGATCTCCATAACGCCATCCACCCGCCACGTCGGGGTGACGCGGCGCGATACGTTTCGCCCAGGCTTCGCGGACGCCGTGCGGGCTTCCAACGAGGAGGGCTACCCGGTTCTCGTCCGGGGCTCCGGGGGCGGGGCTACAGCCGCCGGTCCTGGCACTTTCGGGTTCTCCATCATCCGCCCGGCTGACGCCGGGGAGGCGAAACGGGGCATCCATGACCGCTACGACGAGGCGGCAGCGCTGGCGCTCGGGGCCTTCGGGCGTCTCGGGGTGCGGGCCGAGGTGGGGGAGGTGCGGGACGAGTTCTGCCCAGGCGACCACAGTTTGCGGGTCGGTGATCGGGAGAGCGGCATGAAGCTCTCTGGCATCGCGCAGCGCCTGACGCGCCGGGCGACGAGCGTTGGCGGGATCGTGCTCGTCTCAGGCGAAAGGGAATTGACGCTGGTGCTTTCGCGCGTCTACGGGGCTTTGGAATTGCCATTCCGCCCCGAGAGCGTTGGCAGCCTGCGGCTGGCTGGTAGCGAAGCGACCACCGAGGATGCCATCGAGGCGTTCGCGACCGAGGCTGCGGCGCGATACGACGCCTCCCGCGTCCCGCTCGACGATCTGACGCTTGGCCTGGCGCGTGAAGCCGGAGAGGAGCAACTCGTGTCGAACCCGGGCGGAGGGGTCGGTACGTCCGTGAGGCGTAAGTCGTAAGTAGTGAGTCGTATTTTTCGACTAACGACTCACGAAGCGAGCGCCTCACGACTCACGCACAATAGAAGCCACGAAGTCTCCACGCGGACTTTTCGAGCGTAGAATAGGTGTTTACGGACGGCGAAGCGGCGGGGGACCATGACGAAAGTCAGGCGGATGAGACACAGGAAGAGGGGCAAAGCCCGGCCCAAAGGAGGGCGGCGGGAGATCTCACCCACCCTGATCCTGATTCCGTCACGAGCCCTGATCGTCCTCAGCATCCTTGGCATCCTGGTGTTCGCGGCTTTCTTGTGGGCGTCCCCGACGGTGGTTGTGGTTGCGCTTGGCGGGGTGTCGCTCGCCATCGTGCTGTCGTACCCTGTGGCTGCGCTCTCTCGGGTAATGCCGCGTCCGCTGGCCATACTCACGACTTTTCTGAGTTTGATCGGCGTTTTCGTGCTCGCGGGGGTCTACCTGGTTCCGTCGCTCATCGAGCAGTTGACTGCCCTCGTCGCCAACTCCCCCGACATCGCGGCCAGTGCGAACCGCCTGCTCCTCGACGTGCTGAAGCCGCTCGAACAGCGCAACCTGCTCGGCGGAGCCTCACCGGAGCAGTTCGCCAGCGGCCTCATCAACGACCTCGTCGACCGCCTACGGGCTTTGACCGAGGATCTCCTCAGCGGCCTCGTCGGCTTCATCTCGGGCGCTTTCAACGTGGGGGTTGGGCTCTTCGGGGTGCTTTTCGTGGCGGCGTCTTTGCTCGCTGACATACGCACCATGAAGGCAGCCTACCTGAAAACCGCGCCAGCCCACTACCGTCGGGACGCCAGGGATCTGTGGGAGGCTTTCGGGGAGTCATTCTCGCGCTACCTTGGCGGGCTGGTCTTCGTGATCGTGATACAGGGCGTGCTTTCCAGCGTGGCGCTGTATTTCCTCGGCGTGCCTTATGCGATTCTGCTCGGCGCGTGGGTGTCCGTGACAGCCATAATCCCCTATCTCGGGGCGTTCCTGGGTGGGATACCCGCCGTGGTGGTGGCGCTTGCCTTCGAGTCGCAGACTTTCGATTCGCGCTTCACTACCGCGTTGCTTGTCGTGGCTTGCTACGTCCTGATACAGCAACTCGATAGCAACGTGCTCACGCCCCGCATCCAGGGACAGGCCCTGAGAGTACATCCCATAGTCGTGCTGCTCGCAGTGATCGGCGGCGGCGAGATAGCTGGGCTCGCAGGAGTGATCTTCGCGGTCCCGGTCCTCGCCATGATCCGCGTACTGCTGGATTTCTTCCGCGCCCGTATCAGGACGAAGCCGATCAACGAACCCTGAAACTACATGGGGATGCCGCGCCAGTGAGGCTGGCAAGATTGTCTCGATCCTACGCATGGTGAAGCCTGAAAACAGGAAAACCTGACAAAAAATCCATCTCTTCGGTACAATGCTCTTTCTATGGCAACGGATCAGGGATCGCAGCACGTAAGCTCCGCTCGCAAGGGTTCTCCGCTACGCTGGGCTGGCAGGAAGTTCGCCGAAGTCTTTGGCGCGGATCTGCGTTCGCTGGCCGCGTTGCGCATCATGCTCGGGCTACTGGTGGTCGCGGATCTCATCCTGAGAGCCACGGACTTCCGCGCCCACTACACGGATGCCGGGATCTTGCCGAGATCCCAACTGATCGAGGAAGGGCTGATAGGAGACACGAAATTTTCGCTCCTCCTCGCTAACGGGGATCTCGTGATTCTGGCGCTGTTTTTCTGCGTCACGGCGATTGCTGCGATATGCATGATCCTCGGCTACCGCACGCGACTCATGACCATCATCGTCTGGGTGATGGTGATCTCGATCCAGTTTCGCAACCCAATGCTGCTCAACGCTGGCGATACCCTGTTGCGGCTGCTGCTGTTCTGGTCCATGTTCTTGCCGCTCGGCGCGTACTGGTCAGTGGACCGCTGGCGCGAGGCCGCGCCACGCCGTCTCTCTATGCAGTTCCTCTCCATAGGCACCATCGGGCTGTTGTTGCAGATCGCCTTCGTGTACGTATTCACCGCGCTCCTGAAGACCGGCGACGCGTGGCGCGTGGACGGCACGGCGCTCTACTACGCGCTGAATATGGATCAACTGGTCACACCTTTCGGCGCCTGGATGACCCAGTTTCCTGACCTGCTCCGTTTGCTGACGTTCGCCACCCTGGGGCTTGAGGCTATCGGACCGTTCCTGCTTTTCTTCCCGTTCTTCACAGGCCCCGTGCGCACCGCGATGCTGTTCGCTTTCATGAGCCTCCACTTCGGTATCTGGACCATGATGGAGATAGGATTTTTCCCCTGGATCAGCGCGCTCTGCATGGTGTGCTTCCTTCCGGCATGGTTCTGGAATACTGCGGGGAGGTGGACCGACGCCGCGTTCCCGAGGCTGCTTCCAGGCATCACGAGCGGTTTCAGGCGGGCTGCGACGGGGCTTGAGGGCCTATATGCGGCGCTCCCTCGTGGGGGGCCGTCGCGGGCGCATGGGATCGTGGACCCATCCATCACCGGCCTGTCGGGTGGGGGCGATGGTTCCGAGGTTCGCTCCTCGTCAGCGGCTTCGACTGCCGAAGCCCCGAGGAGGGACGAAGCAGGAAGGCAGGGGCCGCAAGGGCCTGTGAAACTGCGGCCTGCGCTCCTGACCAACCTGCTCGCCGCTTGCTTCCTTGCCTACATATCCTGCTGGAACCTGACTACGGTAACCTCTTTCGAGTTGCCAGAGCGCCTGGAAGACACGGGCGATTTCTTCGGCCTCGGCCAGACCTGGAGCATGTTCGCCCCGGAGCCTTCCGATGAGGCAAGCTGGTACGTTATGCCAGGAACCCTCCGCGGCGGGCATAAAGTGGACCTGATGAACGTCACCCGCGACGACTTCCACATGCACCCGGTGTCGTGGGACGAGCCAGAATACCTGGCGGGCATCTACGAGACCAACCACTGGCGCAAGTACATGACCTCCGCCAACAACCTGGCTTATCCCGATGACGTGCGAAGGTACTTCGCGGACTACGTCTGCGACGAATGGAACGCCAGTCACAAAGGCCCCAAGAAACTCAAATCCCTGAAGTCCTTCTCAATGGAGCAGCAAACGCCGCCGCCCGGAGGCAAACCGGACGCTCCAACCAGAGACTTCGTGTGGAAATATAGCTGCTCATGATCCCAGCCAGCAGCTAACGACGTAGCGCCCTCAACGCCAGAGGCTGGCCCGTCTCCAGTATCGAGATGCTCGGGGGCCTGGTGGTGGGAAGGGAGGTGAGATCCACCTGTCAATCCCCGCGAGTATCGCGTGAAACTGCTGGCGCATGGAATAGGCGCCGGCAGAGCGACCGGGCACCAACCGAGAACCTCCATGTTTGCGGCGGGGTACCACACGATCCTCCCCGGCGCCGCGCTCGACGCCGGACGAGATCCTCTAGCCTATTTTCTGGCCTTCCTCGGCGATCCTCCCCAGATCGCTCTGTAGCTTGCTCACGGCCTGTTCCGGGGACACGTCGCCGCCGAGCGCGGCGTTGAACTGCTTGGCGAGCTCGAGGGACATGTCCGAGTAGACGGGCGAGAGCGGGCGCGGCCTGGTGTTGTCTATGATCACCTCTTTGGCCAGCCTGGTGACCGGAACCTTCTCCAGGATCTCCTGGTCCTCGTAGAGGCCGAGCCGCGTAGGATTCCTGGAGGATTCGAGCGCGTAGGTCGTCATTTGCTCGGGGTCGGTCATCCACCGGATAAACTCCCACGCCTCTTCCTGCTTGTCCGAGGTGGCGTTGATGAAGAAGTTCCATCCTCCGAGGGTGCTGTAGCTCTGGTCTCCTTCGCCCACCGGGATCGGCGCGATGCCTACCTTATCCACAACCTTCGACGCCTTGGGGTCCTGGACCACCGCGTACACGTAGGGCCAGCAACGCTCGAAGACGGCGTCGCCCCTGGAAAAGGTGCCGTCGGACTGATCTTCCGTGTACTGCTCTACCGCCTGGGGAGAGACACCGTTCTCGATCAGGCTCCGCCACGTGGCCAGGCCTGCGGTCGCCTCGGGGCTGTCTATGATCACCTTCGAAGGATCGTTGGGATCGAGGATGTCGCCGCCGTGGGTCCAGATGTACTCGCAGCCGTTGCACACCCCGCCCTCGTACTCGGACCCCTGAAATACGAACCCGTACTCGATGCCCTCGTCCTTCTGGATTTTCTGGGCCTGCTCGATGAGCTCGTCCCAGGTCTTTGGAGGTCCCGAATACCCAGCCTTTTCCAGCAGGTCCTCGCGGTAGTACAGTAGCCCGCCGTCCGTATACCAGGGCACCCCCAGACCTTGCCGTCGTAGGTGTTCGCCTGCAGGGGTCCGGGCAGGAACTGGTCCTGGTCTTTGAAGCGATCGGAGAGGTCCAGGATGTAACCGTTGGCGGCGAACTGGGCGGGCCAGATGACATCGCCCCCGATCACGTCTATGTTCCCGCCGCCGGCCTGGAATTCGGTCCTCATCTGGTCGAAGTACTGTCCCGTGTCGGAGGGCATCTCCCGCAAGACTACCTTGAAATCTTTGCCGTTCTGCTTGTTGAACTTTTCTATCTGTTTGGGCAAGACCCCGGTGTCGTCCGGACCCATCGAGAAGATGACCTCGTTCCCACCGGATCCTCCGCCACCGCCACAGCCCGTGCTCCCCAGCAGAGCCGCCCCGGCGAGCCCCGCACCGCCGAGCTTCAGGAAGTCTTTTCTGCTGAAGTTCCGTCCGCCGAAGCTCCTCGCGCCCGGGCCGCTCCGGCCGTCATCCTCCGCCGCATGAGGCACCCCTTCCCTCGTTTGTCTTTCCCCGCCGACGGGAGATCTTCCGCCGGTCCCCTAATTATGCCCCAGGAATGACTCCAGGCGCGAGTAGCATGCTTCGAGCAATGCGTGCGAAGCCCACTCATCCGCCTGGTGCGCCTGCGCAGGCGTCCCAGGACCGAAGTTGGCAGCCGCCACGCCATGCTGCGAGAAGCGTGCCACGTCGGTCCACGCCTGCTTGGGCCGCACCTCCACGCCATCAGCCAGGAACCGCTGGAGCACCGGGTTGTCCAGCGCCACGGGACCGCTCGGCGCGTAATCCACTACTTCGAAAGACGCAGCCCTCCCGAACGGGGCCAGTAACCCCTCGAACCTCCGGCGCACGTCATCCATGTCCCTGCCCGGCACGAAGCGGTGGTTGACGTTCACCCGGAACGAATCAGGCACCACGTTCACGGTCTTGCCGCCGCTCGCCAGCGTCGGGGTCAGCACCTCGTAGAACGGGAGACCCTCGACGATTACCTCCTCGGATTCCCAATCGTGCAGCCTGGTCAGGAACTCTCCGGCCTTGGCGATTGCATTGTCCCCGAGCCAGGGCCGCGCCGCGTGGGCCGCCCTTCCCCTGAAAGTGACCTCGACCTGGGCCGTCCCGACACATCCGGCTTCCAGCGCGCCCTCCGTGGGTTCGAGCACTAGCGCCGCCTCCGCATCAAGCACCTCTGGGAAACCCTCGAAGACGGCGCCGAGGCCGTTCTCGATGTGCGGCCCCTCTTCGCGCTCGTAGAAGATGAAGAGCGGCTCGGCCCAGCTTTCGGACCAGTCGAGGTCTTCGATCAGGGCGAGCATCACCGCGTCGCCAGCCTTCATGTCAGACGCGCCTCGGCCGTGGATCCGATCCCCCTCCACCCGCACCTCGATCCCACCGCTGTCGGGCTCAGGCACAGTGTCCAGATGACCAGCAAAGGCGAGCTTCTCGCGTGCGGGATCTGGCGTGCTTCGGCTGACGATGAGGTTGTTGGCGGCGCGCTCGATACGCCATCCCGACTTTCCGCCGATGCGCGCTTCGAGATCGTCGCAGAGATCCTTCTCCGCCCCGGTCACGCTGGGATGGTTGAGGAACCAGAGCAGGTCTTCCAGCAGCTTGTCTTTCATGGACGCTGTCATACCTGCACCCCGAATTGCCTGAGGGCTTCGTTCAGGGAGGTCTTCTGGTCCGTGGATTCGCGCCGGCGCCCGATGATGAGGGCAGTCTGTAACTGGTACGAGCCAGCAGGAAACTCGCGGGTGCGCGCCCCTGCGACTACCACCGAGCGGGCCGGGACGCTGCCCCGATGGACGACTTCCTCCTCGCCTGTCACGTCGATGATTCGGGTGGATGCCGTGAGCACAACGTTCGCCCCGACTACCGCCTCCTCCTCCACGCGCACGCCTTCGACTACCACGGCACGCGACCCGATGAACGCCCCGTCTTCGATCACGACGGGCATCGCGCCGGGCGGCTCCAGAACGCCCCCGATGCCGACCCCGCCAGCGAGGTGTACGTTGCGCCCGACCTGGGCTCCGGAGCCAACGGTCGCCCACGTATCCACCATCGTGCCGCCCCCGACGTGGGCGCCGATGTTCACGTAGCCGGGCATAACCACGACGCCCGGTTCCACGAAAGCGCCATAGCGGATAGTCCCAGGGGGCACGACGCGCACGCCGGCCTCGGCGAGGTTCTTCTTTGTGGGGATTTTGTCGTGGTACTCGAAAGGCCCAGCTTGGATGGTCTCCATCTGCGCGATGCCGAAGTACAGGTTGATGGCCTTCATCACCCAGGCGTTGGAACGCCATTCGCCATCCCGCTTCTCCGCGACGCGCAACCCGCCGCTGTCGAGGGCGGCTATGGTATCGAAGACTGCCTCGCGGTAAATCTCTTTCTCCAGCAATCCCCGGTCTTCGAAGGCTTCCTCTATCTGCTCCCGCAATGCGACGCTCCCTCCTGTCCGTATCGCGCGCAGTTTAGCAGGAGGCGGCGCCGGGTCCGGGCCGCAACCGTCAGGTATGACCGACGTATATGATGGTGAGGATCAGATCCGAGGAGGAACTTTGAGGAAGATAACCATTCCGCTCATCGCCGTCTTGCTTCTGGTGGGTTGCGGGCAGATTCCAGGCTCGCAGGGGAATAATCAGCCAGAAATCAAGGCCGACAAAGCGGCCGTCAGGCAGTACTGGAACCAGGTGCGTCCGATCCTGGACGACACAGCCCGTGACGTGGCGAAGGTCGCTGACGTGAACATGAAGATCAAGGACGGGAACGTCTCCGTCGGCATAAACCCGAACGCCGTACAGCAGGCGCAGCGGGAGACGCGGCAGGGACTGAATCAGTTGAAGCAGATTCAGCCTCCTAAGGGGCTGGAGCAAACCCATAGACGCCTGATCAAAGCCTACTCGGAAGCGATACCCGCCCTGAACAATTTCATCGCGGCGGTGCAGAGCGGGAATGCGGGGCAGATCGCCAGCTCCTTCAGAAACGATCTGCCCAAGATCCAGAACCTCCTGAACGAGATACAGAACGTCCGCCAGCAACTCCAGCAAGCCTCGAACTAGGCCGCTACTTTTCGATAGACTGCGGGGCGCATGACGCCCTTCGCCCTGCTCCTGGTTCTGACGGCGGCTTTCTTTCACGCTACCTGGAACCTGCTCGCCAAGCGCGTCGGGGACGGAGGGGCCGTCTTCGTCTGGATGTTCGGCGCGTTCTCCGCCCTCATCTACGCGCCGCTGGCTGCCCTTGTCCTCGTCCTCCAGAGGCCACATCTGGGGCCAGTGGAACTGACGTTCATGTTCGGGAGCGGCCTGCTGCACCTGGGATACTTCCTGCTGCTGCAACGTGGATACGCTGTTGGAGACCTCTCCGTCGTATATCCGCTGGCGCGCGGCACGGGGCCGCTGCTTGCGACCGCTGCGGCGATCATACTGCTCGGAGAGCGGCCTTCGGTCCTCGCCATCTGCGGCATTCTGCTCATCGCCTCGGGCGTCTTCTTTATCACCAGGGAGCCGGGCGGTATGGGAGGGCCTGGGTTGGGGAAGGGTGTGATCTACGGTCTCGCGACCGGCGGGTTCATAGCCGCATACACGCTGTGGGACAAGCAGGCGGTGAGCATCCTTCTCATACCGCCGCTGCTACAGGATTGGTCAGCCAACGTGGTGCGAACCGTGATCCTCTCTCCGCTGGCCGTCAGGCGGTGGGAGGTGGTCAAGGCGACGTGGAGCGCCCACAGGATGGAAGTACTCGGCGTCGCGGTGCTCACGCCGCTTTCTTACATACTGGTCCTCAGCGCGCTCGTCTTTACCCCGGTCAGTTACGTGGCGCCTGCGCGGGAGATCAGCATCCTCATCGGCGTTCTCATGGGAGCGAGCCTGCTCGCAGAGGGCAACGTCCGCCAGCGCCTCTTCGCCGCCGGGGCGATGGTATTTGGGATCACGGCCCTAGCACTGGGATGAGCGCCCTCAGCGAACCACGGCTTCCCAGCGAGAGATGGCCCTCCGACATTCCTCCAGCCCCGGTACCAGCGCGACCCGCACGTAACCCTCGCCGCCGGGCCCGAACGAACGCCCTGGCGCCACGATGATGCCTTCTTCCATCAACCGTAGCGCGTACGCTTCGTCGTCGCTGGAGAACGTCTCAGGGACAGTGACCCACAGATAGAAGCTGGCGTCCGTGGGCAGGAAGTCGAGACCTACTTGCTGGAAGAACTCGGTGAATAGCGCGCGTTTCTCCCCGAAGATTCGCCGTCTCTCGGCCGCGTGTTCGTCGTCATTCCAGGCGGCTATGGACGCGTCCTGAACGAAGGACTGGATGGCGACGCCGATGGATGGTCGTAGTTTCGTCAGGGCCGAGATGATCTCGGGGTCTCCAGCCATCATCGCCGAGCGGTAGCCGGTCATGCCGCTTCGTTTGGATAGTGAGCAGAGTGCAAGCGTCCGCTCCTTTGTCACTTCCAGGATGGATGGTGGGGGCTTGCCTGAGTAGATGTCGTTGTAGCACTCGTCGGAGAAGAGCAAGATGTCGTGCTCGCTGCAGAACTCCGCTACCTCTTCGAGGTATTCGTAGCTTGCGGCGGCGCCTGTCGGGTTGTGGGGGTAGTTGATCCAGAATATCCGCGTCCGTTCCGGGTCAACATCCTCCGGCCTGAGCAGGAATCCGCCCCCGCGCTTCAGCTCCACGGGCAACGCCTCGCCCCCGGCGAACAGCGTTCCGCGCTCGTAGACCGGGTACCCTGGCGTCCCGTAGGCGACGCCGCGCCTGGTGTGCGAGTGGTGCAGGAATGCGAGCGGGGCGTGGAAGATCGCCTCTTTCGAGCCCGTCGCCGGAAGCACCTCGGTGTTCGGGTCGAGGGTGACGTTATGGCGGCGCTCCATCCATCCGCTGAACGCTTCCCTCAGTTCCGGCTTTCCTTTTGCGGTAGGGTACTGGCTGACCTCGGGGACGCCCTCCGCGAGGGCGTCCCGGATCTTCCCGTCCGTCGGCTCTCGGGGGTCGCCCGTACCGAAGTCGAAGAGATCCTCACCCCGCTCTTTTAGTTCCTGGCGGCGCTCTTCCAGGCGGAGCAGCGGGTATGCTCCCTGTCCCTCAAGCACGGGGTTCAGGGATAGCGGACTGGTCGCGGGGCGGGGATCATTCATGCTGGTGTCGCGCGGGATTTCGGCACGGGGTATATTCCTCCAACGAGGGGTATATTGTCCCCACGGCTCTCCTTGCGAAGAGGGGAATATAGCACGGGCCGGGAATCGAGGAGGTTAATCTTGGACGAGTTTCACTACCAGGCGGGCGTTCTCCACTGTGAGGGGGTCCCGCTCCCCGAGATAGCGCGGGGGGCCGGGACCCCCGCTTACGTGTACAGCTATTCCGCGCTGGAGCGGGCCTATCGCGAGCTGGACGAGGCTTTTGGGGATCTGGATCACCTGGTCTGCTACGCGGTCAAGGCGAACGGGAACCTCGCGGTTCTGCGGGCGCTCGCTTCCTTCGGGGCCGGGGCGGATATCGTGTCAGGTGGCGAGTTGTACCGGGCGATGCGGGCTGGCTTCGATCCCAAGAAGGTGGTCTTCGCCGGGGTTGGCAAGACTGACGAGGAGATCATGGCCGGCCTCGGGGAGCGCATCCTGCTCTTCAACGTGGAGTCGGTGTCGGAGCTGGAGCACCTGGAACGCCTCGCCGCCCGGCACGGTAAGCAGGCCCGCGTCTCGCTGCGCGTCAACCCTGACGTTGACGCCGGAACCCACGACCACGTCTCCACGGGCCGCGCCTTCGACAAGTTCGGCATCCCGGTGGACGAAGCGCTGGCACTCGCTGAGAGGATAAGCGAGTACAGGTGCGTAGATATCATGGGGGTCCACCAGCACATTGGGTCCCAGATCACCAAGCTCGACCCGTTCGTCGAATCGGTCGAAAAGACAGCCGACCTCGTCGAGGAACTGAAGCGTCGCGGCCACGACATCAAATACTTCAACATCGGCGGCGGCCTCGGCATCCGCTACAACGACGAGGAGACGCCGACGCCGAAGGATCTCGTTGATGCCATACGTCCGACCCTGGAAGCCACTGGCGCAAAGATACTCTGTGAAATGGGCCGCTATATATCTGGTAACGCGGGAGCCCTCATCACCAGCGTCGTGTACCGCAAGCGATCCGGAGAAAAGGACTTCATAGTCGCCGACGCAGGGATGAACGACCTGCTGCGTCCGAGCCTCTACGACGCCCACCACGAGGTGCGCTCCGTACAGGAGGACGGCTCCGTGTCGAACGCCGACCTCGTCGGTCCCGTGTGTGAGTCAGGTGACTACCTGGCCCGCAACCGCGAGCTTCCCGACGCCCACGAAGGAGACCTGCTCGCCGTGATGAGCGCTGGCGCATACGGATTCGCGATGGCCTCCAACTACAATTCGCGCCGCCGTCCCGCCGAGATCCTCGTCCGGGGCGACCGTTGGGCCGTCGTCCGCGAGCGCGAACACATGGCCGATCTGGTGAAAGGCGAGCTAGTCCCCGCCTTCTTGTAGACACGGTGCTCCGGGGCGAGAAGGTAACGCTGCGGGCCATAGCGCGCGAGGACTTGCCACGTCTGCTGGAGTTTCGCAATGATCTGGAGGTCGGACTTGCGGGCGGCGGGTATCCGCCAGCACCCGTACCGCTCGAACGCCTCCAGAAAGACTTCGACCGGGAGATTGCTGATCCTTCGCGAGGCAAGATCGAGTTCTCCATCGAGGCAGACGACGAATGCATCGGAACCTGCGGTCTATTCGAGATGGACGAAAGCTCCAGGCAGGCGGAACTCGGCATTACCATTGGCGACAAGGATTACTGGGGCCGCGGCTACGGGCGCGAGGCTATCAGATTGATCCTCGACTACGCCTTTCGCATCAGGAACCTGCGCCGGGTGTGGCTCGAAGTACACGCCGAAAACGAACGCGCCATACGGGCCTACCGGGCCGGCGGATTCGTCGAAGAAGGAAGGCAGCGTGAACACATGTGGCTCGACGGACGCTACGTGGACAACGTGATGATGGGCGTCCTGCGTGCAGAATGGTACGGAACTCTGGGGGGAGGCTGATTGTCACCGGGAACGCATGAGGCCGTGCCTGACTGGCGCAACGAGAACGTGCTCGTGTACATCAACGGCGAGTTCCATCCCAGGAACGAGGCCAAAGTTTCGGTATTCGATTCTGGTTTTCTCGTCGGGGATGGGGTGTGGGAGGGCGTCAGGCTGCATGGGGGCGAGTTTGCGTTCCTCGACCTGCACCTCGACCGACTTTTCGAGGGGGCGCGGGCCATAGACCTCGACATCGGCATGACGCGGCAGGAAATAACGGCCGCCCTGCACGAGACTATTCGCCGCAACGGCATGGAGGACTCCGACAGCGTTCACGTGCGCCTCATGGTCACGCGGGGCGACAAGAAGACACCTTCGCAAGACCCGCGCCTCGTCGTTGGCGGGCCGAACGTCGTTATCATCGCTGAGCACAAAACGGCTGATCCTGACGTGAAAGAGCATGGCGTCCGTCTTTTCACCTCGACCGTGCGACGCCCGCCGCCTGACACCCTGGATCAGAAGCTCAACTGCCACAGCAAGCTGCACGAGGTAGTCGCCCTGATTCAGGCGCTCAAGGCCGGCGCTGACGAGGCGTTGATGCTCGATCCGACGGGCGCTGTCGCCACGTGCAACGCGACCAATTTCTTCATAGTGCGCGGCGGCGAGGTGTGGACCTCGACCGGCCAGTATTGCCTGAACGGGATCACACGCCGCATGGTGATCGAACTGTGCCATGAGAACGACATCCCCGTCACCGAACGCGCCTTCTCCCTGACCGACGTGTACGGCGCGGACGAAGCCTTCGTAACGGGAACCTTCGGCAGCCTCACCCCTGTCATCGAGGTTGACGGACGCCGCATCGGAACCGGCAAACGCGGCGGCATGACGGCCCGCCTCTCCGAACTCTACGCCGGGGCTGTTGCCAGGGCGACTACGTGACGGACGATTGCCTGAGGCTCAGTATGTGGTCAGGGCCGCGCAACGTTTCCACGGCGCTGATGTACTCGTTCCGCCAGCGCTCAGACACCGTGGTCGTGGACGAGCCGCTGTACGGCCACTACATCTCATCCGTCGGTCCCGGACATCCAGGCGAAGTGGAAGTGCTGCGGAGTATGGACCGGGATGGAGAGCGGGTAGTCAGGGAGGTTATCCTCGGACCATGCGAACGACCTGTCCGCTTCTACAAAAACATGGCACATCATCTGCCCGGCCTCGACCGGGAGTTCCTGGAGAGAGTCACGAACGTGCTTTTGATCCGGAACCCGCGAGAGATGCTCCCATCGCTGGCGAAGCAACTCCCGAACCCTGTTCTACGGGACACGGGGCTGTCCGAACAGGTCGAGATCCTGGAGTTCATGCTGCAAGGCGACGGAGATCCCGTTGTGCTTGACGCGAAAGAGTTGCTGCTCGATCCGCCCGGTGTGCTGCGGCGCGCATGCGGGAAGCTCGGCCTGCCCTTCGAGGAGGCGATGCTCTCGTGGCCCGCTGGTCCCAAGCCGGAGGATGGCGTGTGGGCCAAGCACTGGTACGAAAACGTCCACGCCTCGACGGGTTTCGCCCGGTATTCGCCCCACGAAGAACCTTTCCCGGAGAGGCTGGGGCCGCTACTCGAAGAATGCCTGCCGCTCTACGAGAGGCTGCGCGGGTACGCTATCACTTCCGGCTCCCCGAGCTAGAACCCCGCTTGCGACCTGGGAACCTGATGTTCGCCGATGAAGTCTTCGATTCGAGGCTGATCAGGATGACGAGCGAGAGAAGTGCGATCAGGACGTTAATAGTCAGGAATTCGGGGGGACCGAGCCCGGTCCCGAAGCGAACGCCGCCCTGGGAAAGCAGGATCATGGCGCTCAAAACGATGCTGCCAACGGCGGCCAGGTTGGTAAACAGCCCAAGGACCAGCGCTATCCCGAGCGCCAGCTCCCCGACGCGCATGAGCTGGGCGAAGGTCTCGGCGTTGGGCACGACGGTGTCTTGCATGAAGGACCGGAAGAAAGGCGGGGCCTGGGAGACGAACCCCCCGGCCTGAAGGCTTGCTGCGAATTGCCTGGGAAACTCAGGGTTGAGGATTTTTTCCAGGGCGCCGTTGATCCAGACCGCCCCGACGATGATGCGTACCCACGACATGCCGTTCATCTCAAGGCTCCTCTCTGTCGTTGCGTCACACTATTGTACGTATACGCAAGACAGGGGCGGCAGGATGGCACAACCGCAATCGATCTCTTTGCGTATAGAGCTTTGTGACGAAGAGTTTCATGACCGGCAACGAGGGGAGGAGCCTTGAAGGAGAAGATCTCGCGCGGGCAGTTGATCCGGCTCGGAGGAGCCATAGGTGTGAGCGTCGCCGGGGCATCAGTCCTCTCCGCCTGCGGCGGAGGCTCAGGCAACAGCGGCAGCGCGTCCGGCAGCGCCTCAAGCAGCGCCGCTTCGAGCAGCGCATCTACCGGCAGTGCGTCGGACTCTGCATCGAGCAGCGGGAGCACATCCAGCAGCGCGTCCGATAGCTCCTCACAACAGGCTCCCGGCGGCGAAAACGCTATCGCCCGGACCTCCGACGTTGCGCCGGGATCGGCCGTAAAGTTCAAGGATTCGGGGAAGCCGGCTTTGCTGGTTCACCTCGACAGTGGGGACTTTGCCGCCTTCTCGGCGGTCTGTACCCACCAGGGCTGCACGGTCGCCTACAGGGGAGGACAGCTCGCCTGCCCGTGTCACGGCTCCATCTTCGACGCGTCCAACGGCCAGGTAGTCAACCCGCCTGCACAGCAACCCTTGCCAAAGATACCCATCGAAGTACGCCAGGGGGAAGTCTTCCGCGCCTGACAGCGCCGGGACAATTCGGTTTCTTGCCGCTCGGCCCTTACCCGGTTGGGGTGATACGGGGCGACGCATCCCGGTTCCCTTCCTGACAAGCTGACCTGCTGAAAGGCTGATGGGCTTCCAAAGCTGACAAGCCGACCGTTGACAGGCTAATATTCAGGCATGGACACGGGGGAGGAACGCATTGGGCTCGGGGCCGCAGCGGCCATACTGGGCCGCACGCAGGGCGTAGTCAGGCGCTACGTCGAAGAAGGCCGTCTGAATGCACAGGAAACCCCCGAGGGCGGGCACAGTTTCGTCCTCTCCGACGTGGAGGCGCTGGCCCGCGAGTTGGGCGCCGAGGATGCTGAGGACGAGGTCTTTGAGGGTGAGGTGATGGGGGACGAGGGAGAATCCGGCTCCCGTTTGCCAGCCGTCCCATTCGAGCGTTACGAGCGATTGTTGCAGCGGGGCCAGGATTACAAGACCCGCCTCGAAGAGCGCAACCGGCAGGTAGAGGAGATCCGGGCCGAACGCGACGCGGCCCGCGTGGAGATGGACCGCCTGTGGTCCGAGATCGAACGCCTCAACCTCGTCGAGTTCCAGCGCGAGCTCCAGGAGAGGACCATCTCCACGCTCGAAGAAGAGAAATCCAGGCTCGAAACCGAGCGTGAGAACCTGAACCGGCAGCATGTGGAACTCGTCGAGGAGAAATCCTCGCTAGTCGAAGAACGCACCCGCCTTGAGGCCGAACTCAAGATCCTCAAGAGCCGCGGTTTCTTCGCCCGTCTCTTCGGAGGCTAGGCGCGCAGACCCGGCTCCCGACCCCATCCGCACGCTGACGCGACAGAAGACACCGCACCGTACTCGAAGGCGATTCTCATGAAAACTAGCCCATTTAGGGGATGCGCTGGCCCGCGTGCGGGTCTAAGCTGTAAGGGTCGAGGTTTCTCAGGAAGGGAATGGATGATGGCGGCGAGTGGTTCTCTCAAGGTCTGGGCATCAATGTTTGCCGCGCTCCTGATAGCTGGCGCATGCGCCATAGCGGCGTTCTCCCCCGGCGCGGAGGCGCAGGAGATCGGGTGCAGGGGCGACGTGGTATTGGACGCCGGGCATGGGGGGACGGACCCCGGCGCCGTGAACTCCCGGTACGGCCTGAACGGCCTGAAGGAGAAGGAGCAGACCCTGGACGTGGCCGAGAGACTGAAGGCTCTCCTGGAGGACAAATACGAGGTTTGCATGACACGCGCCCTCAACTCGGAGACCCTCTCGAACAGCGACCGCGCCGCCTACGCCAACACCACGGGCGCGAAGGTTCTCGTCTCCATCCACATGAACGGCTCCACCAACCCCGCGACGGACTACACGACCACCCTCTACGGAAAGTGGCGCAAGGACAAGGCTCTCGCCCAGACCGTGTTCGGTAGCCTCTCCACCCTGCCTGCGGCAGAAGGCACGGGCGCCATAGCCACCAGGGCGCCTTACTCGTTCGCCTCAGGGGTGCTGCTCAAGAGCAACATGCCGGCGGTCATCGTGGAGACCGTCTTCATCACCAGCAACGCGGAAGGAAAGCTCCTCGCCAACGGCACCGGCGCGCGCCAGCAGCAGATAGCCGAGAAGCTGGAAGCCGGGATCGAAACCTACCTCTCCGCACACTAGCGCCCCGGTAAATGTTTCGTCACGTCTCACGCCCAGGTGAAAAGATTTTGATGTTTCAGTAATTATTGAAAGTTACGAAACACACCAGTATACTGATCTAAAGAACCTGGGAGAGCGGATGGACGAAGAGCGGCATCGGTATCTTGAGGAGTTCGGGCTTCTGTTCGGGCAGTTCGGGTTGTCGCGGATGCTCGGGCGGGTTCTGGGGGTGCTTATGGTCTCGGACCCGCCGGAGCGGACGGCGGAGGAGCTGGCGGAGGATGTGGGGGCGAGCCGGGGTTCCATAAGCTCGGCGACGCGGTCGCTAGTGCAGATGGGCATCGTCCAGCGGTGGTCCAGGCCGGGTGAGAGGCGGGATCACTTCCGCGTAAGGCCCGGAGCCTGGCATGAGATCATGCGCCGCGAGGCGGCGGCGTTGCGTAACTTCCGCGAGATGGCCGAGAGGGGCCTGGATCTCCTGAATTCCCAGAACCCCGACGCCCGGCGTAACCTCGAAGAGATGCGCGACTTCTATGCATACTGGGAGAAAGAGATGCCGGTCATCCTGGAACGCTGGGAGAGAGAGGAAGAGCGATGAGCGTGGCGATAGAGACCGAAGGACTCAGCAAGCGGTACGGGCGCAAGGCCCCTGGCATCGAGGACGTGAACCTCGTGGTCGCGCCGGGCGAGGTATTCGGGTTTCTTGGTCCGAACGGCGCGGGGAAGACCACCACCATTCGGACGCTGCTCGGTTTCCTGAAGCCCACGGGCGGGAGCGCCACGGTCTTCGGGCTCGACATCCGGCGGGATAGCGTGGAGATCCGGGCTCGGGTCGGAAACCTGCCAGGCGAGTTCGCGCTGGAGGACAGGATGACCGGCGAAGGGCTCCTGAAATACTTTGCCAGGCTGCGCGGTGTCAAAGACCTCGGCTACGCCCACGAGCTCGCGGAGCGGCTCGGGGCGGATCTGCGGCGTCCGATGCGGCGGCTCTCACGGGGGAACAAGCAGAAGATCGGGCTGGTCCAGGCCATGTTCCACAGGCCGCCGCTGCTCATCCTGGACGAACCGACAGGCGGCCTCGACCCGCTGGTGCAGGAGGAATTCCTTGACATCATCGAGGAGACGCAGGCCGAGGGAAGAACCGTTTTCTTCTCATCTCATAATCTGGCCGAGGTCGAGCGGGTGTGCGACCGCGTCGGGATCATCCGGGGCGGCAAACTCGTGGCCGTGGAGACCACAGACACCCTCGTTGACAAGTCTTTCCGGCACGTCCGCCTGACCTTCGAAGAACCAGTGGACGGCGAGTCTTTCGGGGCGCTGCCTGGCGTAGAGGATCTGAAGTCAGATGGGACGAAGGTTTCATTTACCCTCTACGACAACCTGGACGTGGTGATCAAGCAGGCTGCCAGGCACCGGCTCGTGAACATGGAGTACGACCGGCCCAGCCTCGAAGAAGTCTTCCTCACCTACTACGGCAACCACAAGAACGGAGAAGGGGCATGAGCGCGGTAATGGGGCGGAGCGAGAAGGGAAGGCACGCGGCCAGGAAGACGCCACGGGGGACGCTCTTCGCGCTCGTCACGCACACGATCCGGTCGTGTTCGAGGGGCATAGTCATCTGGGGGGCCGCGCTCGGGCTGTACAGCGCCGCGATGGTCGCCTCGTTCACGACCATCGAGGGGGCTGCGGATCAGCTGAACCAGCTAATGCAGGCTTATCCAAAAGGGATGATGGAAGCCTTCGGCATAACGAACCTCGCCGACCCTGCCAACTACGTGAACTCGCAGGTCTTCGGGTTCGCGCCGCTGGCGCTGGCGTTCTTCCCCATAATGGCGCTCGCAGGCTCCATAGCCGGGGCCGAGGAGCGGGGTACCATAGACGTTCTGCTCGGCAATCCGCTGCCGCGCTGGCAACTTGTGATAGGCAACTTCGTAGCCGTCGCGCTCTCATTGCTGGCGATAGCGGGTATCGTCGGCCTGCTCACCTGGGGCACTGCCGCGCTAATGGACGTGGAACTGTCCGTAAAGCAGGTGGCGGACGCCGTCCTCAACCTCTGGCCCATTTGCGTCCTGTCGGGCGCGCTGGCGCTGCTTTGTTCCGCCTTCTCCCATCGCAGGGGGCTCGCCATCGCCATCCCTGCGTTCCTGATCTTCGGTATGTACCTGCTTGATACCATAGGAAGGGCATCCGATGACCTCGAAGACCTGCGTCCATACTCGGTGTTCTACTACTACGGTTCCGCCATCGAACACGGAATAGACTGGGCGCACTTCGGTGGCATAACCCTCGTGGCCCTCGCGCTCGTGCTGCTCGCCGTGCTCGCCTTCCAGAGGAGGGATATCTATACGTAGCCACCGGTGCGCCGGACTGCGGTTCTGCTAGAGTTTCGCCCGTATGCAGAATGGGTTATCGGGCGGGCTGCTCAGGGTGCGGGGTCTCGCGGTGCTGCGTGGGGTCCTTGATTCCCCTGTGGCGCGGGATTTCCTCTCATTGCTGGACCTCCTCTCGCGGGAGGGGCCAGACCCGACGACCGTGGCCGACACGTTCGGGCGGCTGTGGGAAGCCCTTGCCCTGGAATCCGACCGCCTCCTTCCCGACGCCTGGCAATCGTACCTCGTCGGACGCATCCTGGACGACGAAAACCCTTTCTCCCTGAACGCCGAAAGCGGAACCCTGACCACTCCGGTCCTTGAGCAGAGTCGGCGTGACCTGCGAACGTTTCGGACGCTCTTCGACCTTGACGCGCCAGCCTTGCTCGCCGCCATCGAGGACGCAATACCGGGGCTCACCGGGATATGGGTTCCCTGGACGGAGCCGGATGCCGGGGCCGAGACCCCGCGCCACACCGTTGCCCGCAAGCTGGCTGCTGCCCAAAACTGGGGGGACTGTGCGGAGCTTCTGGCCGAACATCACGCCAGGCACGGCGCTGGAAAGTTCGGGCGAGATCGGGCGTTCCGGTGGGAGAACGGGGGTCTTGTGGCGGTGACTACCCCTGACCCGATGCGGCTCTCCGGCCTCGTTGGCTACGGGCGGGAGCGGGAACCTTTGATCCAGAACACCGAACGATTCCTCTCCGGCCTCCCAGCCCATCACGCGCTGCTCTACGGGCTGCCGGGAACAGGAAAATCCTCCACGGTCAAGGCTGTTCTGAACGAGTACGCCGACAGGGGACTCCGCCTCGTCGAGGTGGCGAAAGAAGATCTGGCGGAGCTTCCACGGGTACTCGACATCCTGCGGCGCCGTGGCCCCCGGTTCATCCTGTTCGTGGACGACCTTTCATTCGAGGAGCACGAGGTCGAGTACAAGGCGCTCAAGGCGCTACTGGAGGGCAGCGTCGCGGAGCCGCCGGAGAACGTGCGGGTCTACGCAACATCCAACCGGCGCAACATAGTCAGGGAGAGCTTCTCCGACCGCGAAGGCGCCGATGACGATGTCCACGCTAGGGACACCATGCAAGAAAAACTCTCGCTCGTCGCCCGCTTCGGGCTCAGGCTGACTTTCCCACCGCCGGATCGGAGTCTATATCTGGAGATCGTCGCGGGCCTCGCCAGGGAGCGCGGGCTGGAGATCCAGGTTGAAGAACTCACCGAAAGGGCTGCGAGGTGGGATCAATGGCACGCCGGGAGATCTGGACGCACAGCCCGCCAGTTCGTGGACGATCTGGAAGCGGAGCTTGCGGATTCCGTCTAGGTAGCGAACTGGGGGGTTTCGTTCAGGACCAGCCAGTAGAGCTTGAGTTGCTCCACAGCCTGGAGGAATTTGGCGAAATCCACGGGCTTCTGAACGTAGCTGTTGGCGCCGAGGCCGTAGCCGTCCAGGAGATCCTGCTGCTCCCTCGATGATGTGAGGATGACCACGGGCAGGAGCCGCGTGCGCTCGTCCGAACGTATGCGGCGCAGGACCTCCAGGCCGTCTATCCGGGGCAACTTGAGGTCGAGGAGAACCAGTTGGGGAACGTCGTGTGGGTCGCGTCCCGCGTGGGAGCCAGTGCCGAAGAGATAGTCGAGCGCCTCGACCCCGTCGCGGGCCACCACAACCCTGTTGGAAACGTTGCTCTTCCTGAATGCACGCAAAGTCAATGCTTCATCGTCGGGGTTGTCCTCGACTAGCAGAATGATCCTGTCTTCCGGCCTGATGTTGCTCGGCATTGCCTGTCCTATCGGCCGCCGGGGCTGGGAGCCCCGGCGGATAATCGAGATTGCTAGACGACCCGCTGCTGGCCACCGTCGATTCTGTCTGCAATGTACGGATAGCGGAAGTCCTCGCCCTGGCTAATCTTATAAGCGCCATAGCAAGCGTGTACGACGGGGACTAGCGCGATCAAGGGCAGCAGGAAGAACATAAAGATGCCGATCACTACCAACGATAAAATCGAGCTCAGGACACTATAGGCGATTACGATCCACGCTATCTGGTACCAGAGGGCTTGGAGGGCGTGGAAGGTTACCTTCGGTGACCTGTCTTTGAAGACCAGCCAGATGATCAAGGCCCCGATGGGAGCCACTAGCACGCTCACGTGCGCGAGGATGGACCAGGTCTTCTCATCTGAGGGGCTCATCGCGCCCGAAGGGGTTTGTTCCTGCATGGTACTCCTTCCCTTTGATGGTCTCTCCCGCAAACCGCTGCGGTTTGCAACCCCAGCATAAACCTTCCACTATGGTCGGCACATCCCCCAAATGAGCTAATTTTCGGAAAAACTTTGCCTGGGCCGTGCGACCAGTATAATTCAGAGAGGCCAGGTTGCCAGGCTGGATAGCAGTTTCAGGAGGGAGGTCAGGGTGAGCGTGCCGCTCAGGGTCCTACTCGTCGAGGACTCAGAGGACGATGCGTTGCTGCTCCTGCGGGTGCTCCGCCGCGGCGGCTACGATCCGATCTACGAGCGGGTGGACACAGCCACCGGTATGGCCGCAGCCCTCGATGGGCGGGAGTGGGATGTGGTTATCTCAGATCACTCCATGCCTACTTTCAGCTCCACGGCGGCGCTCGAGATGCTCAGGGACAGGGACATCGTGGACCTGCCTTTCATCATAGTGAGCGGCAAGATCGGGGAGGATACGGCGGTTGCGTCCATGAAGGCAGGGGCCAACGACTACCTGATGAAGGACAACCTGGCCCGTCTCAACACGGCAATCGAGCGGGAGTTGCGGGACGCCGAGGCACGGCGGGAGCGAAGTCGGGCGGAGCGGGATCTCGCGGTCTCCGAGACCCGCCTGCGGATGATGATCGAACAATCTCCCCTGAGCGTGCAGATTCTCTCACCCGACGGGAAGACGCTCAGGGTAAACAGGGCCTGGGAAAAGATGTGGGGCGTGACGCTGGATGGGATCCCCGGCTACAACGTGCTGCGGGACGAGCAGCTCATCGAGAACGGCGTGATGCCTTACATCGAGCGTGGCTTCGCCGGTCGGGCGACCGTGATACCCCCGGTGAGGTACGTGCCCGATAACAGCATACCGGACGTGAGCGACGTCTCCGACCGCTGGGTGCGGGCCTACATATACCCCGTGAGGAGCGAGGCCGGGAAGATACTCGAGGTCGTCCTCATACACGAGGACATCACGCAGCGCATGCGGGCCGAGGAAGAGCGCCTGCAGGCCGAGGAGAAGTACCGTTCGATCTTCGAGAACGCAGTGGAGGCCATCTTCCAGACGACGGTGGACGGACGCCTACTGACGGCGAACCCCGCGATGGCCCGTATGCTCGGCTACGATTCTCCCGAAGAGCTTATAGAGAAGGTCAGGGATGTTGGGGACCAGCTATACGTGGACCGCGAGCGCCGGACGGAATTCCGGCGGCTGGTGGGAGAACAGGGGGCAGTCTCTGGCATGGAGATCGCCTTGCGCCGCAAGGACGGGGGCGTGGTGTGGGGGTCTGTGACGGCGCGCGGGGTACAGGACTCCGCTGGCGAACCCACGGGCTACGAGGGAACCATCGAGGATGTGACGGCGCGCAAGAACGCCGAGAGGGCAATGCGCGAGATTCGGGAGGCAGAGCGTCGCAGGATCTCCAGGGATCTGCACGATCAGGTGCTCCAGGATCTCACCTACTCCCTGCAATCCATGCAGCTCGCCCGCCACATAGCGGGGGAGGGCGAGTGGACCGGGGAGCGCGACCGCGAGGTGGAGGCGCTGCGCCGGGCTGTCGGGGGACTGCGCGACGCCATCTACGACCTTCGCGTGGACGATGCCGAGGAACGGCCGCTAGTCCGCTCGCTGAAGGCGCTGGTTGAGCTGAACCGCCAGATGGCCCCGGAGCGAGAGGTGGATCTCGTGGTGGAGGAGGGCTACTCCGAAGAGCCGTCCGGGGCCGTAGGCGTCGAGGTTCTGCGCGTCGTGCAGGAGTCCCTGGCGAACGTGCGGCGTCACTCAAGGGCCAGCAGCGTCACCGTGACGCTCGGGACCGATGGCGGCGAGGTTTTCGTTGAGGTTCAAGACGACGGCAGGGGTTTTGATCCGGAGGTAGTGCCAGGCGTGGGGATGACCGGCATGAGGGAGCGGGCCCAGGCGCTCGGTGGGGAACTCGAAGTCGAGAGTGCCCCCGGCGAGGGCACGCTGGTCCGGCTCCGGCTCGCCGCGAGCATCCTGGCCGGGAGGGATCCAAAACCCGCATAAATTACACCAGGCTCAGGACCGGGTTTCTTCGGGTGTAAATTGCTATATTGCAAGTTATCCGGTAGATTGGTCCGGGGTTAAGGAGAAGCGTGCAAAGAATCATTCTTGTCGAGGATCATGCGTCGTTCCGGCAGACGCTTGCCATCCTTTTCGAACGCGAGCCGGAGTTCGAGGTGGTGGGGCAGGCCGGGTCGCTCGCCGAGGCCCGACAGGTTTTGGTGGGCGTGGATGCCGACATGGCCGTCATGGACCTCTCGCTGCCAGACGGCGAGAGCATAGAGCTTATCGAGGAACTTGGTACCGAGGCCCCTGACTTTTCTGCGCTAGTCCTCACGGCCAGCGTAGACCGCGCGGATCACGCCAGGGCCGTCGAAGCCGGTGCGGCAGGCGTGCTGCACAAATCGGCTGACGTGGATGAGATCATCGACGCCGTGCGGCGCCTTGCGGCGGGTGAGACGCTGTTGACGCACCGTGAGATCAAGGATCTGCTCCGCATCGCCGTGCAATACCGCGAGGAGGAACTCAAGATCCAGTCGGCCGCCGAGCGGCTGACCCCGCGCGAGATGGAGGTTCTGACGGCGCTCTCCGAAGGCATGAGCAACAAGGAGATCGCAAGCCACATGCACATCTCCGTGGAGACGGAACGCAGCCACATGATGAACATCCTCACCAAGCTCGGCGCCCGCTCCCGCCTTCAGGCGCTCGTGATTGCCGCCCGCTACGGTATCGTCGGCCTCCACTGACGGATGCTGGTTACAGGAGTAGCTCACCCTCGCATACGTACTCCGCAGGGCCGGTCATGTACACCGGCCCACCATCACCGTCCCACGCTATCTCGACCACCCCGCCATCGAGGTGCACCCGCACCGGGCTCTCAGCAAGACCCTGATGGATCGCCGCAACCGCGACGGCGCACGACCCCGACCCTGAGGCGAGCGTCTCGCCAGCCCCACGCTCCCATATCCTCATCCGAATGTCGTGGGCGCCCCGCGCGAAGGCGAACTCCACGTTCGTCTTGCCTGGAAAGTGGGGATCTTCTTCGACCCTCGGGCCGATGGATCTGAGATCCAGCGTCTCCACATCGTCCTCAGCTTCGAGAAACGCTACGGCATGCGGGTTGCCCATCGAAACCCGCAGGAACTCATACCCGTGAATCCCAACCTCGGTATCGAAAGCAGGCGGCCCCATGTCTACCCGCGACGAACCATCCTCGTGCAGCATGACTTTGTTGATGTCGGCGCCTGTCTCTATGGTGAGGGCGTCGCCGTCGAGGATCTCGAAGTCCCTGGCATAGCGGGCCAGACATCGGATGCCGTTGCCACACATCTCCGAAGCCGAGCCGTCGGAGTTGAGGTAGACCATCTTGAGGTCAGCGACATCGGAGGAGTCCGGGATCAAGATTCCATCGGCCCCGACGCCGAAGTGCCGGTCGCAGGATCCGCGTGCGAGACCAGGCAGATCCACATCCTCGACCTCACCAGGGTCGAAGATCAAGAAGTCGTTTCCCGCACCGTGCATCTTGGTGAAGCGCATGTCCCGCCAACTCCTTCCCCGGCTTTGAAAGTGAAGGCCAGCGAACCGTATTTCCACACAATAAACCCTCGGCCATGGTCAGTTTACACGCCCAGATATGGCGCGGTCCCTTCACGTTTCCGCCTGCGCCACCTGGACCCGCCTTGACTACTCTGGATCGGTTCACTAACATAACTTTTGCAATCAATTAAGTAGACAATGCGACAAAAGCGAGGATAAATGACACAGGCGAGCACAATTCGGGAGGATCGGCGGGAGGGGAAGGTCAATGTCTCGAAAGTTGTGGGTTCGATTTTCCTACCGCTTCGAGGGCGTCCATCGTGAGGTAGCGCTTCAGCGCCCACTCCTCACTGCTCCTCAAGGCTATCTCCGTCGCCAGGGTGCTCGCGCTCGTCTCACTCGGGAAGACGCCCACCACTCTCGTCCTCCTCTTGACCTCCCTAAAGAGTCGCTCCAACATGTTCGTCGTGCGTAGCCTCGCGTGATGGCAACCCGGATAGCCGAGGTAGATCAGGGCGTCGTTTATGCCAGCCTCAAACACCGAAACCGCCTTCGGGAAGCGGGAGCCGTGGAGCTCGACGAATTCCTCGGCGAGGGCATCAAGGCGGTCTTCTCACGTCTGACCTTGAAGATCGCCTTGAGGTCCTCGGCCACCTCGCTCGCCGGCACGTGGGAGATTACGTTGCGCTCGAAATGCACCACGCACCTCTGCCACCCCACCCCGGCAGCTCGCCGCGAACCGCCGCCTTGATGCCCTCGTGATCGTCGGAGACCACCAGGCGCACCCCGCGCAGTCCACGGTCCAAGAGCCCCCGTAGCAAGGAGGTGTAGGCCGCGCCTTTCTCCGAGCCGGCCACTTCCACCGCCAGGACCTCCCTAAAGCCCTCCTCGTCCACCCCGACGCACGCCAACAGCGCCATGCTCGTAACGCTCGCGCCCCAGCGGGCCTTCAGGTAGGTGGCGTCCAGGTAGAGGTAAGGGTATTCCTTCTCCTCCAAAGACCGCTCTCGCCACTCCCTCTGCTCCTCTTCGAGCCGACGGGTGATGCGGCTCACGGCGTCCTTGCCGACCTTTACCCGGCTCAAAGCCTCCGTGACCCGGGCGATCTTACGCACCGAGATGCCGGAGAGGTACATCTCCAAGACCGCCTCCTCAACGTCGCCGGTCATGCGCTTGTAGCGCTTGAAGACCTCCGTTACGAACTCGCCCTCCCGGTCGCGGGGTACCTCCAACCGCTCGATCCTGCCCGCGGGCGTCACGAGGTTGCGAGTGTAGTGGCCGTTGCGCTCGCCACGCCTGGTGGGGGTGAGCTGGTAGCTCCGCATTGAACCGTGGTCAGGCTGCACGCTCGGCCTCCAGCAGCCACCTCGGCTTCCTCCCGCGCCATTTAGGTGTCTCCGATGGCGGCGCCGCGAAGGCCAGCAACTCCTCCACCGACCAGCGATGATCGGTGATCCCCGCCGCCATGGCCGGGGTGCGTTCC